>CAZMDE010000240.1:0-4788 GCA_964564355.1 uncultured Bacteroidales bacterium
GACAATTCCTATCATATGGTTCTTTGCTATTATTCTTCTGGTCTTTTTTCATTGACTACGATTCTTTATCATTCTTTGGCATTCGCCAATTATTAGGATTCGGGAAGGAAAAGAAAAGCAACGAACAGACAGAACTAAAAAGGAAGGGAATTGTCTTAATATGTTTACTGGTTGACTAAATGATATAATTACTTTATTATCTATTTGGGCAGTAAAATTGATTAATAGAATAAGCAAGGCAAATGAAATCAATACGTAAAAAAGCCTGTAAAAAGCATAATACTTTTTTAATAAATGGCTCATCAGGTTTGTAAAACGGATGCTGATTAGGTAACTATGCAGCGCACAGTAAGCAATCCAAAGAATTATTATAACAGGATATTTCATTTTACACTATCTCTGTCAATAAAATTGAGAATAATTTGTTTTTCAATCACAAAAATAAACAAATTCATTCAATTATCATTTAATTTAATTTTTTATTTAAAATTTATTCTTTCCTGCCTCACTCCCCGAAGCACGCTGCACAAAGCATATAGTACTATGATCTAAGCATGATACATGGGAGGAGCATAGGCGTTGTACCGGTGTTGTACCCTTGTAGTACCGGTGTTGACCCCGTTTATCTGGCGTTTATTTGGCGTTGACTCCGCGTTGACCCCGCGTTGACTAAACCTTGTTTTTAAGTGTGGATTTTAACTTATTTGGGATGATATTATTTTTTAGCTTCAAATTTTTTACCATTTCTATTCTATTTATGAATTAGCATCTCTTTAAATTTCGCCTGCAAATATACGACATTTCAACCCTTTTGTCAAGTAAAATCGTTACTTTTTTTTAACAATATTTAATATTAAATAACAGCTAATAATTTTGTAATTTTGGACTGTAATAAATTTAATATAACATATATGGAAAATAAAGTGTTAGATGTAATGAAGAAAGCCGGAAAACCTCTGA
This sequence comes from uncultured Bacteroidales bacterium, assembly GCA_964564355.1. GTDB lineage: Bacteria > Bacteroidota > Bacteroidia > Bacteroidales > JAGODS01 > CAZMDE01. The sequence continues at coordinate 961 of CAZMDE010000240.1, forward strand.
GTGCTGGTCAAATCGTTGAAATATCTGGTATTGATAGAAAAGAAGTTGACCAGGCTATGAAAAAGCTTAAGACCGAAGGCAGAATAACTTCTCCTAAGAATTGTTACTGGCAACCAAAATAAGAATTAACTGACTTATTGAGGAAGTTTCTTTAGAAACTCTATTTCAAGCAAATCAGATGATTTTACAATATTTTTTACCCAGTTAAGCTTTATATCAATTACTTCTTCTTCTGTTAACCTCCAGTTAATATCTGAATTCCTCAGCTTTGATGAAAGATAATGCATGCATATTGCTGCTGATACGGATATATTCAGACTTTCAGTAAATCCATACATTTTTATCCTGACACATTCGTCAGCATTATCAATTGCTTCCTGTGTCAAACCCTCGAGTTCAGAGCCAAACACAAGAGCCGTCTTTTGGTCAAGATTTAATTCTTCAAGAGGTTTATACTCCAGGTCAGGCATAGTAATGACAACTTTATATCCCTGCTTTCTCAGCAATTGAAAGCATTTGACAGTGTTATTCTCCTTTTCTTTGTACTTGATTATATTGACCCATTTTGAGGAGCCAAGCGCTATATCAGGATTAACGCTGTATTTATTCTTGTTTTCAATTATATGAACATCCTGGATGCCGAAAACATCGCAGGAGCGAAGCACTGCGCTTGCATTATGCGACTGGTAAATGTCCTCAATGACAACAGTAAGGTGCTTTGTACGATGAGCAATAGCTTCTTCTATCTTTTGCTTTTTATTATCTGTAATGAATTGTGATAAGAATTCCAGAAGCTTTTTCCTGGTATCTAAATCCATCATACATGTCCATGTTTGGATTTTGCAGCAATAGTAGCAAGCTTATAAATGACCCTTGCACCAACATTTTCATCCCATTCGTTGGTACCGGGAACTACCTCGCAAAGGTCAAATCCGATTATCTTCTTCCCGCTTTCAATAAGCTTCTCAAGCAGGAAAACTATTTGCTCAAGATTAAAGCCACCTGGAACCGGTGTGCCTGTATGAGGACAGAGTTTCGGGTCTAACCCGTCAATGTCAAAGCTTATATAAACTAATTCAGGCAGCTTAATTATTATATCATTAACAATGTCTTTCCAGAGCTGACCTATAAACAACTGCTGCTGAATATCCCTGTCAAAGAAGGTTGTTACTTTGCTTTCATGGCTATTAATAAAATTGACTTCTTCCTCACAATAATCACGAATTCCTATCTGTACAATCTTGCTTATCTGCTCAATTTTAGATATATTATACATTGCCGAGGCATGTGAATAGGCAAATCCCTGGTATGCTTTACGAAAATCTGCATGTGCATCTATGTGTAGCAAACCAAAATTATTGTGCTTTTCTGCAAGCGCATTTAATAAACCTAAAGAACTGCTATGGTCTCCGCCAACCACTCCAACTATTTTGTTTTTGTTGAGATATGCAATGGATTGCTCTTTTACCCATTTATTAAGGTTTTTGCATTCGTTATTTATCTCATTTCTGATAGACCTGATTTTTTTTATGTGTTTAAATGAAGGTTTTACAGTGCTCCTGTTCTCCAGATACTTTATATGTTCTTCAGCTTTCTTTCGCAGGGCTTTGTTGAGTTCCTGCCAGTAATGTGGTACAGGGTCCATTGAAATACCTATTTTCCATGCATCTTCAAGATATGCATCATATAAATCTACCTGGAAAGAAGCCTGGAATATAGCTTCTGGAGCTTTGGAGGCGCCGTCTTTATATGAAACTGTTACATCCCAGGGGACGGGAATAAGTATAACTTCAGATTCCTCTATATTAAATGGTAATCCGAATATGTTATTGTTTATGTCTGTTAATTCATTAGGATTAAAAGACTTAATTTTTTTTTCTTTTGACATGGCTTTTAATAGTTATTAGTTCGTAGTTCGTAGTTCCAAATAGCAACAATCAAAATTAGTAAATTTATCCAGCAAAAATAGAATTATTTAATTGTGTACAAAGATTATTATGTTTTTTTAATATAAACACTTATTTGTTCATAATTTTCAAATTGTACCTTTTATTTCTATATAAAATAGGCTTAAGTTTGTAAAAAAATATAGATGTATTTATTGAAGATTAAAAGTATCAACGGTAAATCTGATCATATCCAAATCAGGGATGATAATTTTACTTTGATTGCTTACTTTCGATTGAGTAATCTTCACAGAGCCTTGGTAAATGCTGATTTTGCTGAGTTTGAGAGTAAAATAAGGGAATTGGTTGTTAAAGCCGAATACGGAAAGATAATTAGAATTAATGTTTAATGTTAATTGCTGAATTTAAATTAAGATAAAATGGATGGAGAAGTAATAATAGGACTTGAAAATGTAAATATATACCAGAAGAATATACTGATTCTTAGTGATGTTAATCTTAAGGTCAGCAAAGGTGAATTTGTTTATATAATTGGCAAAACCGGTAGCGGAAAAAGCAGCATTCTGAAAGTGATATATTGTGATGTGCCAGTGACAGAAGGTTTAGCAAGGGTAGGGGATTATGACCTTATTAATATTAAAACAAAGCAAATTCCACATCTCAGAAGAAAGCTCGGTATTGTTTTTCAGGATTTTCAGCTTCTGATGGACAGAACGATTATTGATAATCTTTTGTTTGTGTTGAAAGCTACAGGGTGGAAGGATAAAATCAAAATGCTTGAAAAGGCAAAAGAAGTCCTCGAAAAAGTCGGTCTTGAGACCAAAGGATTTAAAATGCCTCATCAATTGTCTGGTGGAGAGCAGCAGAGAGTTGTGATAGCAAGAGCTTTGCTGAATGACCCTGATATTATACTGGCTGATGAACCAACAGGTAATCTTGACCCTGAAACTTCTCATGGAATAATGAATATTCTTTTCGATATAAGCAAGTCGGGAAGAGCCGTCATTATGGCAACTCATAATTATTCCGTACTTCAGAAATATCCTTCTATGATTATGAAATGCGAGAATTCGAAATTATCGTTTTGTGAATAGAAGTTCGTAGATTAGGAGAAGAGCATTTCAGCAAGCTGATAGATGTTGTTGCTGTTTGAAAATCCTTTATTATATAGAATATTTTCCCGGTTTAGTATATCCTCGTTAGTAAAAGGAATCTCCATATGTCGTTTTATCTCTGTTTTAAGTTCAAAAGCATTGTCTTTTATAACGCATAATTTTTCAAGACCTGTATTTTTTACCATAAAAGAGTTCACTATGCAATGTCTTCCGCTGTGGAGTGCAGCTAATAACTTAAGCTTTATACCGGTAGCCTGAAATGTTGGCAGGATATTTATCTGAGCATTTTTAATTAGTTCATAAATTTCTTCTATTGTGATGTCTTCTTTTAGCTGAATTTTACCTGAACTGTTAATTACAGCTTGTTTTAAATCATTGGATGGTTTGTTACCTGCTATAATAAATGGAATATCAAGGTCATTGAATACTTTATTTACAAGAAATAAAGCTGCTTCATTGTTTTCTCCTACTTCAAGACTGCCATGATACAGCGCGTAATCACCCTTCCCAGTTTGAATATCTACTTTATCATGAGGATGAAAGGCTGAGATATGTTTTACATTTTTGTATTTGGCAGATAAATACAAAGTGTCATTAGGTGAAATTGCCGCAATTCCGTTGGTATTTTCAAATATGCTTTCATAGCGTTTAAGTTTGCCGGCTTCATTATAGAAATAATATTTTCTGAAAATATCCCTCTCTACTTTAGCAAGATTATGATAATAATGATGTTCAATATTATGAGATCTTACTATTTTTTTCCTATCCTGAATACGTTTGTCATTCAGGTAATAGCAGCAATGTAA
>CAZMDE010000241.1:0-4785 GCA_964564355.1 uncultured Bacteroidales bacterium
TCTCGGTTCAGGCGCTTACAGGATAGGAAGCAGCGTTGAGTTTGACTGGTGCAGTGTAAATGTGCTTAACACTTTGAAAAAGCACAATCTGCGCTCAGTAATGATAAATTTTAATCCCGAAACTGTCAGCACAGATTATGATATAAGCGACAGGCTTTATTTTGAAGAGCTGACCTACGAGCGGGTGATGGACATAATTGAGCTTGAAAAGCCGAAGGGGACAGTGGTTTCCTGCGGAGGACAGACACCCAATAATCTTGCAATGAGGTTGTTTAATGCAGGTGTGAATATACTCGGAACGTCAGCATTGTCAATTGACAGTGCAGAGGACAGGCACAAGTTCTCGGAGATGTGCGATAAGCTTGGAGTTGACCAGCCACGCTGGAGGGAGCTAACAAATGTAGATGAAATTTACAGGTTTGCAGAAGAGGTCGGCTTTCCCCTGCTTGTAAGGCCTTCCTATGTGCTGTCAGGCGCAGCAATGAATGTTGTATCAAACAGCGATGAGCTTGAGTACTTCCTGAAACTGGCTGCAAATGTGTCAAAGCAGTATCCTGTGGTAGTGTCAGAGTTCATTGAGAATGCCAAGGAGATAGAGTTTGATGCTGTTGCCAAAAAAGGTGAAATAATTGTTTATGCAATATCAGAGCATATAGAATTTGCAGGTGTGCATTCAGGAGATGCAACTATAGTTTTTCCTGCGCAGAAGCTCTATGTTGAGACAATAAGAAGAATAAAGAAAATTGCAAGGCAGATATCTGTTGAGCTTAATATATCAGGACCATTCAACATACAGTTCCTTGCAAAGGACAATGATATAAAAGTGATAGAATGCAATCTCAGGGCATCGCGTAGCTTTCCTTTTGTGTCAAAGGTTTTGAAGACAAATTTCATTGATATAGCCACAGAGGTGATGCTGGGTAAAGATGTTAAGAAACCTGAAAAGTCATCATTTGAGCTTGATTATGTTGGCATAAAGGCACCGCAGTTCTCCTTCTCAAGATTGCAGAAGGCTGACCCGATACTTGGCGTGGAGATGGCTTCCACAGGCGAGGTCGGCTGCATAGGTGAGGATTATTATGAGGCAGTTCTCAAGTCAATGCTCTCGGTTGGGTATACCATTCCTAAGAAAAACATATTGCTTTCCACAGGTCCTACACGTTCAAAGATAGAGCTGCTCAACAGTTGCAGGATGCTTGTTGAAAGAGGGTATAATCTTTATGCAACAAAAGGCACGCACAAATTCCTTCATGATAATGGCATGAAGTCCACACATCTGCACTGGCCTGATGAAGATATGAAGCCTAATACCCAGGATTATTTAAAAGAGAAGAAGATAGACCTTGTAATAAATGTTCCCAAGAACCTTTCACAATCAGAGTTGTCAAATGACTACAGCATAAGGAGGACAGCAGTTGACTTCAATATACCGCTTATAACCGATGCTCGTCTTGCAAGCGCATTCCTCTATGCTGTCTGCAAAAAAGAGGTTGATGAAATAGCTATTAAAAGTTGGGATGAATATTAGTAGATTCATCAGATTGATTACTATAATAATTTGTTATTCAGGAGCTAAAGAGCAAACTTTATTCCGATTTAGATTTACAAGCGAAGTCTTAAAAGAGAATAATCAACATTTAAATTGTATCAATAAAACGCTGCTCAACTTTATTAAATATCACTATTCCAATTGCAAGTATTACTAAAGTAAAAACAGAACTATATCCTAAAAAGGTCCAGGAAAAGGAGCCAGTTCCAAGCATTGCAAATTTGAATGTTTCAATTACAGATGTCATTGGGTTTAGCCATATGTAAATTTTATATTTATCCGGAATTATGCTTAAAGGGTAAATAATTGGAGTAGCATACATCATAAGCTGAACACCAAAAGAAACCAGGAATTGCAAATCCTTATATTTTGTAGTAAGTGAAGTAATAATCATACCCATACCCATACTCATTAATGCCATTATTAGTAATAGAAAAGGAATCATTAATACATAAATAGATAAAAATATATTTGCACCGTTAACATAATGGTATATCCAGAAACATATCAATAACAAAAATTGAAATCCAAAAGTAATTAAGCTTGAAATAATACCAGACACAGGAACAGTTAGTCTAGGAAAATAAACTTTGCCAAAAACACCGGCATTTATAAAAAAAGTTCCAGATGTTTTACCAAAGTTACCGGCAAAGTAGCCCCACGCTGTTAGTCCGGTTAAGTAGAAAAGTGTTGAGGGAACATTATTAGTAGACACATGAGCAACTCTGCTAAAAATTAAAGTAAATATTAATGTAGTAATCAATGGCTGTATTAAAAACCATAATGGTCCAAGGACAGTCTGTTTATAAGCAGAAACAAAATCCCTGCGAACAAAAATCATGATTAGGTCCCTGTATTTCCAAAGTTCAGAAATGTTAATATTATACCATGGTCTTACTGGTCGTATAACTTCAGTCCATTCATTATTTGTCTGCGATTGCATATTGATAATAATTTTAGGCAAAAATACCAATATTTTTTAACTATGGTTTACGAAAAATAGTTTATTTTTGTGGTTTATTAATAAGATAATCTTGGAAACAGTAATTGAAGTAAGTAATATCAGTAAAGAATATCGTCTCGGATTAGTAGGAAATACATCCATAGCTGACGATATGAAAAGATATTGGGCGAAACTTAGGGGACGAGAAGATCCAACTATGAAGATTGGACAGAGCAATATTCTATCACAAAAGGTTGATAACTCAGAGAAGGATTACATATGGGCACTTAAGGATATTAATTTTACAGTTAAGAAGGGAGAAGTTCTTGGTATAATTGGTAAGAATGGGGCAGGGAAGTCAACCTTACTGAAGATACTTTCAAAAGTTACTGCACCATCAACAGGGAATATAAATATTAAAGGACGTATTGCTTCATTGTTAGAGGTTGGTACAGGTTTTCATGCTGAACTTACCGGCAGGGAAAACATATTTCTAAATGGAGCAATCCTTGGCATGACGAAAGCTGAGATTCGTAGCAAATTTGATGAAATTGTTGATTTCTCGGGAGTGGAGAGATACATTGATACTCCAGTAAAACGCTATTCAAGCGGAATGTATGTGCGTCTTGCTTTTGCAGTTGCTGCTCATCTGGATCCGGAAATTCTGATATTAGATGAAGTTCTTGCTGTAGGAGACACAGAGTTCCAGAAAAAGTGTCTAGGTAAAATGGAAGATGTATCCCGAGGAGGAAGAACTATTTTATTTGTAAGCCATAATATGGCTGCAGTTAAGAGCTTATGCAACAGTGGAATATTTCTTAAGAATGGTGTAATTGATTATGCAAATAATAATATTGATGATGTAGTAAATAAATATATTAAAACATCATTACTTTTTACAACCCATGATGAAATATCCAAAAGGAATGACAGGCAAGGTAATGGCGATGTATTTGTAAATACATTAAAACTATTAAATTCTGTAAATGATAATCAAATTGAAATAGGGAAGCAATTAGGTTTTAAAATAGCTTATTATGCAAAACCTACCAGCTTTTACGGGAAAATTCTTATTAGCATAAATAATTCCAATGAAGAGACAGTTCTTTTTATGGATTCTTCAACAATGAATAATTTTCCAACTGTCTTAAAAAAGAATGGTGAGATAGAAATAAAAATTTCAACCGAATTTGGCCTACCTGAGGGTAAGTATTTTGTGAATATTGCTTTTTTTGCAAATGACAATTTGGCTGACTATGTTCAAAGCGCAATAGTTTTTAATGTTATAGACGGATTATTTTATAAAGGCGGAAAACACCCTGTAGGAAAAGGGTTATGCTTCGTAAAACAAGATTGGAATTACAACAGTAAATAGGATTATGCAAATAGACATTAATCAAATTTCTTTTTCAAATTATTCGATGATGGATAATTTTGGAAGAGTTTTTTTTTATAAAGGTAGGGTTTTTAGGGCAATTTACGAAAGCCAGAAGAATTACTGTCTATCTTTATTGGAATCATCATTGTTTCGTGAATTAATTGATTGTCAATATATACCAAATACATGGATTGTTGATTTTAAATTAGAGAGCTTTGCTCTTATATTAGAACATGAATTTATTTATGATTCTAAACCCCAACATTGGTCATTTAATATGTATAAAGATGTTGCATTATTTATTCTGAAATTGAATAAGAAATGCAACACATATGGGTATGAAGTAAAAGATGCACACCCATATAATGTTTTTTTTAAGCAAAATAAACCTATTTTTATTGATATTGGAAGCATAACACCCAAAAAAAATCCAAATAGCTGGATAGCTTATGATGAATACATTACTTCAATGTATATTCAATTATTACTATGGGAAAGAGGTGAGTACTTTTTAACGAGAAAATTAATAGAAGACGGGACTATTACAGCTATGAGAACTATTCCCATGTCAAATATTTTAGACTCATCTTTTACAAAGATTATAGAGACTGATTTGTTTAATTTTTTACCAGATTTTAGAAATAAATCAAGAATATCAATTTTGCCAAAACATGGTAGAAATTTATTTATAAGGATAATAAATAAAATATTGAATATATTAATAAGAAGTAACGTTTCAATTGAATCATATAAAAAAGAATTAAAGAGTCTTTCTTTTATTGAAGAAAAAATTAATAATTTAAATCAACCTATAAGTAAAAGTATCTGGGAAGACTATCATGATTATCATAGACAAGACAGTAATATATTGATGACACCAAGATTTGACAGAATAATTAACCTGATAAAAGAAAA
>CAZMDE010000242.1:0-4756 GCA_964564355.1 uncultured Bacteroidales bacterium
AATATTTTTTGATTTCTGATTTGGATGCTCCACATAACTATTTTATTAAGTTATATTAGCCTTTATTTAACAAGCTATCATTATTGTTCCTTTGAATTTCTCTCTTAACATCTACTGTAGAAATCTTATTTAAAAGGCTGTGGTTGTATATTATATGTAACTGTTTGTATTTATTTTTTCTTCTCCAGCATTTTTATATGAATTCTCTAATGCTTCTACTTTCTTATTATATGAATTCACATTGATAGTGCTATTTGAACATTCATATTGTTCTTTTTATTTTTAATTTCAAACTCAATCTATTTTCCTTTTTTAATATTATTGATTTAATAATCTATTCCTAATGAATTAATTTCCTCATTGAGTCTTTTAAGTTCATAATTTTGTAATTCAAATTTAGAATCTACCTTAACTAACATTAGATCATCATACTCTTCTGTGATGATATTTGATCATTTTCATTTCTATTTTCTCTAATGCCAAGTCAAAATCTGTAAGAATTTTTGGTAATTAGTAGTTAGTTCGAGCACGAGTTTGGGGTAAGTAATTTAGAAATCTAACCTTGGAAGTTAGATAAAGGTTAAGTTAATAGAGTTAGTTAATTTAATAAAAATAATCATTGATATCGATTTCGTCTTTTAATTTTTCATTTATTATTCTACTTTTCTTTAATAAAAAAAAAGTGATGACTAAATTTTATGTTAAAGTTAGGAGATTTATAAAGTAAATGTCTGAGCAACATTTCAGAAACATCAAAATCTATCTAGTAAACAAGTAATGTATTTTACACTTATCAAGCATTTTATACAAAATAAAAGCAATCTCTTTAGTATTAAATCATGTTGATTAACTAAATTAACGAATCGAATCAAATATTAACTAAAAATTGATTTAATATTATTAGAAACATCTTATATACATGATTAAGGGCTTAAATTAGCTTCTTGATGATTTAATCAACTTAACTATTAAAAATCAAATTAGTTAATAATGATGATTTATTCTAGCCTGTAATAATTGGTATTTCTAACAGTTTTAGTTATATTAATTAAGCCATCTATAACAAGATCATCTATATAATTCTTCCATGCATTAGCACTAGGCCTATTATCTGTTCTAATATTGTTGAACACTTTCCCACTAGTGAATAAATTTTCCGAATCTTTTGAAGCATTATTTTTTAAAACTTTTGTAATATAATCATATGAAATATATTTACCAGATCTTGAGATTATATTGACCTTATATTCCTTACTAGAAATCTTTGAAATTCGATTAGACGAGGTTAATAAATCTATAATTGCTGACCATCTATCAAGGGAGGGTCTTTTATTATAACTGATTATATTGCGTATAACAACAGGATTAAACTTTTTATATCTTAACTTTTCATACATCTTGCTGAGCACATATCCAGCACTTTCATTAATTAATTCAGATGATGCATCATTGTTAGAACTAGGCACGGCTAATTCTTCTTGCAACTCAAATGTTTCATTATTAACATTGTAGGGTGATGTCATAAAAGTCTGATAGTTAATATGTTCATCGTCTTCCGTTTTATTAGCTGTTGTATCATCATCTAACAAATCTAGAACATTATCATCATTATTCATGCATGCATTCTCATCAATCATCGTAAATACAACAGTGCAAATTGAGCTATCATTCAAATCAACAGAGCTTTCATCATTATTTCTTATGCTATCACATAAAAAATCTGCATCATTATCGTCATCATAGACTAGTAATCTTTCGTTCTTGTCATACGGAGCATCATCACATAAAAAATCTATGTTATTATCCACGATTGATCTTTCATGAACATCAAAAAGTGACAGTTCACTATCTGTTCGGTTCACATATGGATTAGTTTCTAAGTTCGATGATTCTAAAATAGTATTGTCATTATTGTTAATCATATTGTTTGACCATGATTCAAGCACTCCACGCTTACCTAAATAAGCATAAGAATTTTGAACAGCTCCATAGAATAAATCAATAGAAGAAGAAGCAGTTATGTCTTCGCGTATACTGCTTTCTATCCATAACTCCTTATCGATCTCAGTCAATCTGCTATAAATTTCGAGTTGTCTATTATTAAGCACAACCCCGAATCCAGCCATATAGGACAATCTTTCTTCAATATCAAATTGGCTAGGAGACCATTCTTTGATCTTTCTGATGAATTCATTGAAGGTTTCTTGACTTTCAATAATACGTTGGAGGAAATGTATGCGATTTTTGATCCAGCCTATACTTCTAATTGGATAAAAGCCATATGAGTAGTCTTTAAGTATGTTAATTATTCTTTTCCCAGAGTTTCTGTATTTAAACAAGGCATTTACAAATCTTATGATTTCACTATCTGATACGTTTCTATTATTATTCACACGAAATTGGGATTCACTCATAAATTCTGTTAACAGGATTGTTTTTTCCACAATTCTGGGATCTTCAGTAGCGAAGGTAACTTCTTCTCTTGTAAATTTCACGACTAGTCTAGTTAGATCTGTCACTTTTTCATATCTGAAGAGAGTTGTTATATTATTTCTTTCCATATAGTTGGACAACTCTAACAATCCGTCTTCAATGGAAAACCCAAATTTCCTTATAAATAAATCAAAGACAAGTTTTGAAATGCTTGATTTAGCAGTATTTGTCTTACGAAGAAATATCCTTCTCAGTGCTGTAATGGAATATGTTGTTATATCATCGTTTTCAACAGGTGTTCTAAGAATCTCCATAGATTGTTGTCTATTATTTGTTTTTTCCACGACATGAAGTTTAAAGATATATTTGATGAATTCATCCATCGTTATTGCATCTGATATATCATTGGGAAAATAGAAATGTTTAAATGCAATTTTCAATAATTTTGTCAACAAGTATTTCCTATTGGTTGAAAGTTTATGAGAATAGTTAATACGATCCTTAATTAATTTGAGTTTAGACATATAATTTAACTTGGATTGTATATTATTTATAACGGCTTGAATATTAATTAATCTCCCAATGGAATTATTAAATTTGGGAAGAAGCAGTTTGATCGTTTCATTGTTTTCTTTACTAAGAATTGATGAGCTATCCATCCCGGTAAGATACATAACTCTGAAGACGTATTCTGAAATTATTGAAAATACAAGTGAGTCAGTTGTAGTATTTTCAGACAAATTGTTTCCAGTTTTAATTAAACTAATAAAATTATCAACATTAGCCTGGAGTAAATCAAAAAATGAATCGACTAAATAATAGCTAAAATTTTCTGGTATAAGATATGCTTTCAGTTGGCGTATAGTATACTCGATGTTACTAAGCCTGCATCTAATTTCAGTACGATACATACAAGTACCAGATGCATCTTCCGTCCTGCGTTGATTAATATTCTCGTACGATGATACTAATTTTTCAAACTTGTTGGTATGTGAAAAAATTCTATGCCCAAAGAAGTTGTTCATCATCAATGCTGTTGAAAGTGGCATCATATAATATTTAGACTCATCAAAATTCAGATGGTACTTAAAGGTAGAATAAAAGTTGAGCTTTAGAGATTTAAATTTCCGACCAATAGCTGTGAACTGGCCAGTCTTATTATTTACTGTTGCTAGATGTAGATTTTTAATGGTATCAGTGAAGAGTGGATGATAGTTAGGAATTAGATCAATAGATTGGAAAAATGATTCATTTGCCAAAGTAACTTTTCCGACTCCAAGTGAAGTAGAAATACATATATCCACATCTATATATTTTTCTATTCCTTTATTAAAAACCGAGAATATTCTTTCATTTATTACATCAAGGTTGATTGATCCTGTAACTGTTGATCGTTTATTACCATATGATTCGATGTATATCACGGGACCTTCATATCTAACTGTCTCAGTAATTATTCCCAACACTTTAATTGCATCTTTGTTTAAAAAGTTTCCAACTATTTTCTTTGAATTAGATGCTTCTATCCTTAAAGTATTTATAAAGTGACTTGATGCAATTTCAGATCTGTCTCCTGTAATTATGCTGTTAAACACATTAAATATCTTTTCTTTAAGCCAGTGTGAATCTTCGTTAGAATCAGTAAGTACAATGTATATGTCAAGAATACCGATTTTGGTATATGATACACCAATTTTAATATGCGGTAACTTACTTATATTCATGTATCTATTTTCTGCTATTTTAAATAAATAAGGCAACGCTATCTTCTTATTATAAGTGGACGTTAATGCATTGTCAATTGAGAAACTGATATCTCCTTTGAATAGTTTTTCAAATTGTAAGTATGATAAGTGACCAGATAAAGCATCAAGATCTAAAGTTTGCTGAAATTTGCATTTCCTGTCTTCGTAAGTTAAAAGTGGGAATGTAGCACCGTTTCCTGTGATACTACTATCTGCCATTTCTTTATTGTGTTATTCCAAATTTTCTTTTATATTATCAAAAATTACATTTAATCAACTTTGATAGCTAAATGATTAGTGATATTATAGATCAAATGCGTGAAGTTCAACCCACTGCTAATACATTGAAGATAAATGGTTAAGTTGTTGCAAAACTCAATTCTATAATCGAATTTGCCATGCCATGTATGTAGTGAGTTAATTTGGTTTACAAAAATGTATAAATATTTAAGTTCAATATCACATTTATAAATTAGTCAAACAAATTATAATTAATACATGCAGATAATTTTGATATAATAAAATATGTTATTGATATTAATTAATACTTGATTTTATTTATTAAGTTATCAGTTTAT
>CAZMDE010000243.1:0-4744 GCA_964564355.1 uncultured Bacteroidales bacterium
ATAAGCAGTGTTGAAAAAATAACCTTACCTCGCATTGATAATTTAAAAGACTTTTTCATTTTCACTATAAATTTATGAATAAATAGAATTAAAGAAAAATTTGTATATATCTAAACAGTTTCATTTATAATAACTTACAAAGTTAATAAAATTAAAAGAATATACTATACAAAATAACAAAAATTAATTAAGTTATTTCTTACCTACTTATAGGTATTTTGTTTGCTTAGAAATAGATATATGTAAGATATAAAATTCAAAAAATTGGCATAATATTTGGGATGTATTTACATTTTATTATATACATGTTATTAACGCTCGTAATGAATTCTCCATCATAGCGTGGAGTTTAATATTATTGATTCAGTTTAGTGCTTATTTTATAAATATTTTTTTGACGAAGACATTATTGTTTGTCAAAAGTCTGACAATGTATGCACCGGGAGAAATATTCAGGTTAATGCTGAATTCTGAATTCAGAATTCTGAATGTTTTTAATTGTTGTCCTAAGGCATTATAAATGCTCAGGACTGCTTGCTTATTTTCAGGATTGCTGTAATATACATGAAGTAAGTTGTTGTAGCTGTATGCATTAAAAGTTTCGTTGATAGCTGATAGATGATAGTTGTAAGCAAGCTTTGGAATAACAAGCTTATCTGTGCTGATTATGTTAGCATCTATGTCAGCTATAACACTCTCAGAAGACATTAGTATAGAGTATTGAGTATTGGGTATTGGGTACTGACTTTTAGATTTACAAGAGATATAGAATAAAGGTTTGCCGGGAGTTAATTTGCAGCCTTCATTTTCGGCAGACCAGGCGATGTTTATTAGTTGATAGTTGATAGATGATAGTTGTTCGTTATTAATAATTCTGAATATTAATCCATCTATTTCTGATTTAACATCAACAACCTGAAACATGGAACCTGAAACTTGTAATTTCAACCCAATAGCACCAAGCCCTGTAATATCGTCGAGATAAACAGGTAAATCAAAGTATGCACTATTAACTGTGCAAGATGCATGATTAGAATTAATGCTGTTATATATTGTTTTAGCAGGGATATTAGAATAGGAACCATTAACATCTCCTGCACAAATAACAATAATATTTTTATTAATGTCAGCAGTTTCAATTTTTATTGAAGGATTATTAAAGATCCAGTCTGGAATAGAGACATTGTTTTTATCAGAAAAATGATTAATAACACCAATATATCTTCTATTAATAAGTAGCGCATCAACAGGATTGATTTTAAAATCATTATTAACGTCAGCGGCTATTTTTTTAAGTGAAGGTATTCCGGGAATAATATTTAAACCAATATAATTTTTGCAGACAAGGAGAGCATCAACAGGGTTGCTGCCACCCCATTTTTTTAAAGAGCTGGCAACAAGCTTATAATTGCCATTAATATTATATGGAAAAACATAGAAGCCATAATCGTCAGTTTCAGTTTTTTCAATCAGAGTGTCACCATTGTTCAAAAGGAAAACATTAGTAACAGTATTATCAGTCATACTGCTCATAGGAAAGGAATCAGCATTTTCATATTTAACATAACCTGATATAGCAAATCTGAATCTGGAACAATTGAGTATATAAAGATAAGCGATTTTTGCTGTTATATTTGCGCATTTATTAGATATTTTACAGGCATAGATTCCACTATCTCCACAAGCAACAGAATTCAAATTAAAAACACTATTAGTTTTTCCGGCAATATTATTTCCATTCTTAATCCACTGGAAATAAAAAGGGCCTTTACCGCTGGGAGAAACGGAAAAGGAAATGCTATCTCCGGGATATTTAAGCTGCTTTATGAATTTTGAATTTAAAGAAGGAGCAGTATTGATAGTTACATTTGTTGATGTAGAAAAAGCAGGGCAGGTATTTGTTGCAGCAATAGAGTATGTTACTATATAGCTGCCCGGCATGCTTTCAGAAGGAGCAATTGTACCTGTAGCTGGGTTAATGTTTAATCCTGGGGGGGAAGAACTAAATGTTCCTTCAGCAGAGCCAATAATGTTTACATTTTGCGGAGAAGTATCATTGCAGAACGGGCTGCCGGTATATGATACAGCAGCCTTAGGACATAAAGAATCGCAGATAAATCCATAATGTGGATATATTTTATAATCACAGTCGCATCTTGGGTCACTGTCAGTACCATTATGGTCAAGCATGATATAATACTCATTATTTTTTGTGAGTCCGTTGAAATGAATATAACCTGAGCCTTCAGGAGCTGCAGGCAATATTGCTAAAGCAGAGTAATTGTTACAGTCAGAACTGCTTAAAAGCGCAAATTGCATTCCCTCTTTATTAGGACTGCAGTTAGAGACCCAGTAAAACAATTCTATATCTGTGGAGTCAGCTTTGAATTTAAGCCAGGAGTTTCTGCCAACTGCCATGCCTGCTCCCTGTAAAACAGAGTTAAGATTTCCCCCGATATTAGTTTTAGTGTAATTTATCGGATCATTGCTCCCTGAATAACCCTTGCAAAAATCAATTAATGGAGCATTCTCGCAAAGGTCTGATGCTTTTTTTAAACTATCTGCTATATTTAAATTGCATAGTAAATTGTCAGTATTTATCCGGAGGTTAAAATCAATACATCCGGTATTAAAAGAAGAATTGATATTTGTTCCCATGCTTGAGATAATTAAATAATATGTATCTCCCTGTTTCATCTGATAATTCATGAAAGTTTTTCTGTAATTTGCATCCGAACTGATGCCTGAAGCAAGCAATGTTCCTCGGAATGTAGGGCAGCCTTTATACAGGAACATACCTGGTTTGTCATTGTTTATTTGACCAAATTGAGTATATGGTCCTGTAACCTCTAGAGTTAAAAAATAGCATGCAGAATCAGGAGCTGTAAATTGATATACCACATCTTCTCCCTGGATAAAAGGATTCCCGTTAGCATCGTTTTTATTAAAAAAATTGCCTTTACCGCAAGTGCTGCCGCTTATTTGCCCCGTTGTCGGTATAGTCAGTAAAAGAGGATTACAGCATGAGCCGCCCTCAGGAGGATTCTGTACGGAAATGGAATAGCTTTTATCACAGTATTCCATTATGTCTGCCCCATAAGATGTTATTAAGAAATAATCCTTGCCTCCTTCGAGATATGCTCCCATGGATGAGTTGGCGGTCTTTATACAGGTGCCACCTGCATTGGGACACCCTTCGTATAGGGTTGTGCTGCCCAGATATGAGCCGTCATACAGATTAATTGTGCCAAAACCGGTTAGATTAAAACTTATGCATTGAGATACAGATGGTGAATACTTGTATATCTTGTCAAGACCTGTATGCGGATTGCATAACGATGCAGGCATATTATCTCCTATGCAATTTGATTCGTTGCTTTTTATGAAAGGAAGGCTGCTTATTAATTCTGGGTCCGAACAGCTCATGCCTTTCGGACATAAGTTAAAAATAATGTCATGTGTACCGCAGAAGCCGCCCATACTTCCGCCTCCTGATATTGATAAGAGATATTCCTGTCCCGGCTTAGTTGTAAACGTTAAATAGAGACTGTTTTTTCCCGATATGCCTGCAATGCATTCTCCGTTTCCCCTGCAAGCTGTGCTAATGTCAAGATATGTAGGATTCCAGAAGTTTTCAATATTACTAAGCGTTACTGCATAGCAGTTGCTATCAGGTGCTACGAATTTGTAAATATATGCCTGCTCCGTTGCGCTGCTGCCGCATGCATTGTTTCTGACAATACCTGTGCAGTTGCTAACCCTGGTAGCAGAAAATGGAAGGTTTGTTATTGCTGCATCTGAACAGGGTGGGGGACCTGTTGTTGATACTGTTATATTTGAAGCGGGAGTCATGTAACATGGTCCGGATATATTGTATTCATAAATGTCAAATGAATATGCTGACCCTGATGATAGTCCGGTCACTGTTACCGAATTTCCTGTGCCGTTATATATCACATAATTACCGTTACCGGTCGTGCTACCGGTTCTGAAAGCAGTTTTTGCATTATAAGTCATCCCGTTCATTGGTGCAAATGCCGTTGTTGAGGCTGTTCGTGCAATTGCTATAACCCCTCCGTCACCATCGCCCCTATTCCAGTTTAAAGTGGTTGATGTATTTGTTGTGGACTGTGGACTGTTGACTGTGGACTGAATTGAAGGTTCTCTGCATGTAATTGCAATCTGTGCAGTATAATCATGAGTTTCTCCATAAACAACCCTCGTGCATTCATCTGCCTGTGTGAATATCAGATTATAGCCTCCCCTGACCCGCATCCTGTGTTTGCCTGAAGGTGCATCGGCTGCAATGCTTATGCTTCCTGTTAAAGTATTTGAGCTTGCAGTAAAATTTCCCAGAAATTCATCTGCATCAGCGAAATCGCCGTCATCATTATAGTCTATCCACCATCCGAAATTGTCATTGCCAAGATATGAAGTTGTTATGGAAAAAGAATATAATGTTGCAGGTGAAAAATAAACTGTAATATTTGTATAATCCGCTAAGTCGCCTGTACAGCCTGTTGCTGCCTGATTCAGATTGGATACGGAAATATTATTGATAAAGGAAAAAATGCATTCAGCCTGATGAACCGGTTGACAATAAGTCTGACTTTGAGAATTATTGTTTACTGCAAGAAAAAGTATGGTGAATATAATCTTATATATCTTATGAATCATATATTAACTATTTTGACAATATCATAAGACTGGTTTTAATAAAACTTCTATCTATGCCATTTGCTTC
>CAZMDE010000244.1:0-4721 GCA_964564355.1 uncultured Bacteroidales bacterium
TACCAGAGGGATCTGCAGCGTTCATTGGATAGGGTGCAGCAGCAGGATTCCATGGCTGATTCAAATCAAATGCGTAGAGAAAGGGCTCATTGTCAAAGGCAACCAGTTCAGCGTCGCCGTTTCCATCCAAATCACCAATTGCCGTTTGACAGCTAACTGCCATCAAACTCATCCGGGCAGAACGCATGCTTTTGGGAAAACCCGCAATTATGCCACTGGCATCCAATGCCCAGATTTGGCCTGCAGCAGTTCGATCCCACCAGTCTTTGGTAGTGGTCAGAATAAGATCCGGTTTACTATCTCCATTTACATCTACATTGCTAATATTTAGCGTATAGATTCTTCCCGGAACTCCATAAACTGTTGAATCTGTCAGATATTCTCCTTTTTTATTCGGATCCTCAGTCAGACTGAAGGTGTTTGAACCGTCAGATATAGTTACAATGGCATTGCTTATTGTTTCAGCAGGTTTTTTATTCAATGCATCCCCCGATTTTGTCAGTATCACTTTATGCCATGTAGTATCTGTTGTAAAATAACCTTCAACTACAAGTCGGGCATATGTACTATCAAGCTTTATATCAATTTTTTCTGTGCATGAAATACTCATTAATATAGTAATTGAGTAAATGAGTAATTGAGGAAGCAGGATTCGTAAAGACAAAATGCTACTCATATTATATTTTCTGTTTCTTTTCATGAAATTACTTTTTAGGAAATTGAAAATTGAAATTATAGGTAATACCCGGAAAAAATACAAAAGGTAGATACCACCTTTCAGCTAAGGTTTGTTGCGGGTTATCTTTATCCTGGGTAAAGTTAATCATCCAGTCATTATGTCTGCCATAAGCATTGTAAACTGAGAAAACCCAGTCGCCATGCCACATTCTCCCCGGTCGATCCTTACCTTTTAAAGTAAATGACAGATCAAGCCTGTGAAAATCCCTCATACGGTAGCCATTACGCGAAGAATATATTTTATTGACAGTGTTGTTGTAATAAAAGGTTGCTACAGGAAATGTTACGGGTGCGCCTGTTGCATATATCCAGTTAGCTGAAAATACCATTCGTTTTGTATATTCGTAGCTCAGGATAATGTTTATATTATGAGGTTTGTCGTAGTTTGCAGGATATTGTTTGCCATCATTAATTTCATTTATTTCACGTATTATTCTTGAGAAAGTATAGCTAATCCATCCTGTTAGCTTACCATGATTTTTCTTTATCATTAGCTCTATGCCGTAAGCATTCGCTGTTCCGTTTCTGATTTCTCCTTCCATTCGCGGGTTCATCAGCAATTGTGCGTGGTCTCTGAAATCTATTACATTATGCATCCTTTTGTAATAGGTTTCTACTGATGTTTCAAAACTGTTGTCAAGGAAGTTTCTGAAATAGCCTATTGCAACCTGGTCGGCTCTCTGCGGCTTTACGACAGGACTCGAAGGAAACCAAATATCAAGTGGCATTCCACCTGAAGAATTGGATGCAAGCTGCATATACTGTACTGTTCTCGAATAGCTTGCTTTAGCAGATGAAAATTTGTTTATGACATAATTTATACCCAGTCTTGGTTCAATATTCTGCTGGGTGTTAAATATTTTTCCTCTTGAATATTCAAGAGTGTCGGCTACTGTATAATCTGAATTAAATTTGTATTGTGTTGCTTTTCCAATATTTTGAAAAACAGAATGTCTTAATCCGTATTTCACTGTTAAATTTTCATTAAATTTTTGCTGGTTGGAAATATAAACTCCGTATTCAAGAGCATATTTTTTAGGGTAGGGGAGACTCAATGAACTGTTATTCGTGCCCTCTACCCAAGCTTTGCAGGGGTAAAAATAATGATAGGTCGCCATAAATCCGAATTTTATATTATTATCAGGATTGAAAAAATAATTAAAATCAGATTTAAGACTGTAATCAAGCATTGTAGACTCCCAATGATAATCTGAACCTCCCTGTGTCATGTAAAGATGATAGTTGTATTTGGCAAACACAGCAGAAAGATTTGAAAATAATTTATCTGAATACAAATGGTTCCACCTTAGTGTGGCAGTTTGATTACCAAAACCCATTGATGCTGTTTTTCCCTGTTCGAAAATATCTCTTCCGCTGTAAGCTGAAGCAAACAAACGATTTTTATTGTTAAACTGATGGTTAATCTTCAGATTCAGATCATAAAAATACATTTTGCTTTTCTGCAAATTAGTATCCGGAAACATTGGGAAAAATATGTCTGCATAGGTTCTCCTTGCTGATATTAGGAATGAGGTTTTTTCATTTATGATTGGACCCTCTATTGTGAGGCGGCTTGAGATAAGTCCTAATCCTCCGGTAATTTCCATTTTTTTGTTATTCCCTTCTTTCATTCGCACTTCAAGCACTGAAGAAAGCCTGCTGCCATATTCCGCAGGTATATCTCCTTTATACAGTTTTATATCTTTGATGGCATCATTATTAAATACAGAAAAGAAGCCCATAAGATGAGATGCATTATAAACGGTGGCTTCATCTAACAATATCAGGTTTTGGTCTATACCTCCCCCTCGAACACTGAAGCCTGAAGTACCTTCGCTGGTTGACTGTACTCCCGGAAGCATTTGTATTGCCTTAATAATATCTACTTCCCCCATAAGAGCTGGTATTTGCTTTATAGTTTTTATGTCTAACTTTTCAATGCTCATTTCAGATTTTTTAATATTTGCATCATCTCTTTCTGATTTAATTTCCACTGTTTCTAATTCCTGCATGCTTTCTTTCAGTTCAATATTCAAAGTTTTGTTTTCATATAATTTAATTGTTAAGCTGTCTGTCTGATATCCCATATAAGAGTATCTTATATGATAAGTGCCGGCTTGCAGGCTTATAGAATAGAAACCATAAGAATTGGTAACAACTCCGCTCTTAATTTCCTTTACATAAATTATAGCTCCTATAAGTGCTTCACCATTTTTTACATCTTTCACAAACCCGCTTAAAGAAACTTTTTTCCCTATTTCTTCTGCCTTGATAGTCTTAGAAAGAAAGATAAGCAAAATAGAAATAATTAAAATTATTTTGACAGATATGATTTTCATAAAATATTAAAAAATGGTTGTGTGTTGTTAGTTATGGAAAAACATTGGTATCAAAAAGGGCGTATTAATATACGCCCCTTTTATTGTAGCGAGAACGAGAGTTGAACTCGTGACCTCCGGGTTATGAATCCGACGCTCTAACCATCTGAGCTACCTCGCCAGGTCAATTTACGAATTAAGATTTTAGATTTACGATTATGTTGCAAAAATAATAAAATATTAATTGTTTGTTCTTTATTATTCCTAATTCTTAAGATCTGTCTTCCTCATTCAGCAATTTTGTTGAATGTTTTATAGTTCTGATTACTAATACAACAATAAGTATTACTATAAATATATAAACAGAAAACCTATTCATATCAATGCTTTTGTTCATAAAATAATATCTCAGCAGGTCTATGAAAACATAGCTTATAGTAACTGCTAATAAACCTGAATACTCTCTTCTTAACACACTTTTAAATGAAAAAGGTACTTTGCTGCTTATGTGTTTTTTTAAACAGGGAATAAAAGCCGGAGTTTGAGATGACCAGCTTTTGAAGTCTTCTCCGAATTTCTTTTCCAGAAAACATTCTTCTGCATACATTATCCTTTCATAAAACAGCCAGAATGCTAATGATGTAAGAATAACAAAGTAAATATTAAATGTGAATATAAGCAAGCCAAGCCAAATCAAATAATTCCCAAGATAAAGCGGATGCCTGACAACTGAGTAAATTCCTGTTTTATTAAGAAAATTAGCAACCTGTTTATCCCTGTTCCTTCCGGAAGTGCCTATTGGAGTTGTCCCTATTGTATATGCTCTTATGAAGAGCCCTGAAATACTAACTAAAACAGCAGCTAAAGTCAATATATAAAACAATGTATGATGATAGATTAACAGCGAATAGTTTGTGAAATAAATTACAGGAATTGCTGATATGAAGACGATAGCCGGAATTTGACCTCTATATCTGAATAATTTATTTCCGATTGTTTCAAAAGAGTTTTTTAGCATCAAATTTTAATTAATATTTTCTATGTGTTATACTTAGCCTGATTAATTCGCAAATTTAATTTTAATGTTTCTCAACCTTATTACCTTAGTATAAATATAATTAAACACCGATTCTACCTTATTACCTTATTTTACTGAAGTAATAAGGTTGTTTGCTTGTGGTTTTATCTTTTTACTAAGGTTTATCTCATTTATTCTAATTTATTTTAATGAATATTTCAGGTTAGTGTTATTTTTGGGTAAGGTTTTATATTTAATATTTCCCAATCTCCAAATATAAACTATTTGCCTGCTTGCACTCCGTTTTTATATTTTGTAGTACTGGTAACAGTTCCGTCCTCAGCATATTCTTTCCATTCACCATTTTTTTGTCCATTTATATATGAACCTGTAACTTTTGTTTTTCCACTTTCATATTGTTCCTTATATTCACCTGACATCTCATTATGAATATAATTCTGCACAGACATTAAAATACCCTTTGGATAGTATGTCTTCTGCTCGCCCTCGAAATTCCCGTTTATATAATTATATTCTGCTATCGGGTTGCCATCCTGGTCAAACCATTTGGAAACCCCATTTTTTACTCCCATAATATAATTAGCTATCCGCCAACGCCGTCCGACGCCGCGCCTCCACACAGTCTT
>CAZMDE010000245.1:0-4709 GCA_964564355.1 uncultured Bacteroidales bacterium
ACCTGATTAGTGGTGGTTAATAAAATATTGCTGTCTTTTACTATTTTTTATTTACCTTACTTAAATATTAAAATATTGTTAATTATTTTTTAAAAAATGATTTAAAATTATAAATTGTATAGTATATTTGTGGATTATTTCAAAATTTAATTTTAATATTTAATTATTATGAAAAAGTTAGCTTTTACATTATTTGCTTTTTGTATTTACTTTCTTTCATTCTCTCAGTCTGCTAATTTTGAAGTAATATCTTCTGGGGGCGGTTACTTTGCTCCTGAAGGGTCAACTGTAACTCTAAGCTGGACTTTAGGTGAACCAGTTATCGAGACTTACACATCTACTGATAATACTATCGTGCTTACCCAGGGATTTCAGCAACCTAACTTTAGTGGATATTCATTGGAAGGTAATCTTAATTATGCTAACACAAATAATACACCTATTACAAATACATGGGTTTTTCTTTACAATTCTGAATTAGTTAAAGTGGACTCAGCTGAAACAAATGCTTCAGGGTATTATATCATGAGAAATTTACTAAATGGAACTTATACTTTTAAATTTAAGACCTCTAAAACATGGCTTAGCGCTAGTGTAAACCCCTCAGATGCTTTGCAGGTTAACAGATATTATATTGGCCTTTTAAATTTTAAATATAATATAATGAAGATAGCTGCTAATGTTAATGCTGACTCTAGAGTTAACCCTTCAGATGCATTGCAAATAAACAGAAGATATATTCGTGTTACTAATTCCTTTCCGGCAGGAGACTGGGCATTTGATAACCCAACAGTAACTATTAACGGTGCCAATGTTACTCAAAACATCAAAGTTCTTTGTTATGGTGATGTTAACGCTAATGGCAATCCTTTATTAAAAAAGATGTCAAAAGATGTACAGTTACAAAATCAGGGAATAATAGTTGTTGACAATAATAAAGAATTTGAATTACCTGTTTTTGCTTCTAGAGATTTGACAATTGGAGCATTAGGCTTGGTTATCAGCTATCCTTCTCAGTCATTAAAGGTTAAGCAAGTTATTTCAAATATTCCGGGATTAGTATATAATATTTTGGATAGTGAAGTAAGAATAGCATGGGCAGATGTAAGTAATGAAGGATTAAAATTAAAAATTAACGAACCAATTATTAAGTTAATGATGATTGCTAATAATATGAATAGTTCTGAAGAAATACAATTGAACCTTGAAACTGAATCAACTCTTACTGATAATCAATCAAATACTTTAACTGGAGAAATATTAGTTGCTCCGAGAATTGCTTTGCAAGCTATTACGTCAATTGATATGCAAGCTATTACGTCATCTGGATATTACCTAAGCCAAAATTATCCTAACCCTTTCAGGAATACAACCCGGATAGACTATCGCTTACCGGAAGAAGCAAATATCAGCTTAAAAGTATATGACTTGCTTGGCAAAGAGATAGCTGAGCTTGTTAACGGACATCAAAATTCAGGTTATCATCATGTTAATTTTGATATTTCTAATCTATCAGGAGGAGTTTATCTCTATGAATTTGAAGCTAAAAGTGCTGACAACGAATTCAGCAAAACAAGGATGATGGTGATAAGTCAATAATTATTCCTTTGAAGAATAGATTATAGCAAAACTTTCAGATAGTTTAATTTTACTGTTTTCCCCGAATGAGATATAAGCTGATAATTATATTATCATTTATTTGCTTTAATTTATTTCCCCAGCATGACAATTCACCTATAGGAGCCCGCTCTGCAGGTATGGGAAACAGCTCTGTCTGTCTTCAGGATTTATGGGCTGCTCATAATAACCAGGCTGGCTTAGCTGATTTGAAAAATATTGAAGCAGGTGTCTATTATGAAAACAGGTTTCTTCTTAAAGAATTAAGCTTTAAAAGCCTGACTCTCGTATTTCCTACTGAAACAGGAGTTTTTGGACTTGACATGAGTAGTTTTGGCTTCAGTCTGTATAATGAGAATAAATTCGGTTTAGCATATTCTAAAAGGTTGTTTAAAAACATTTCAATGGGTATTCAGCTTGATTATCTTAATACTCATATAGCTGAAAACTACGGAAACAAAGGTATTATGACTTTCGAAGGCGGCATCAATGCCCAAATTAATAAACAGTTAATTCTTGCTGCACATATATATAATCCCCTCAGGGTAAAGCTTTCAGATTATAATGATGAACACCTGCCTTCAATACTTAAATTTGGTATATTATATAAACCAATTGAAGAAATTAATCTTTGTGCTGAGACTGAAAAGGATATCAACCTTAAACCCGTTTTCATAATTTGGATAGTATGCAATATCACTATAAGCATATATATCAGAACAGGCATATCAACAAACCCTGCTATCAATGCTTTCGGATTTGGCTTTGAATACCGTAAATTAAAATTAGACTTCTCATCTTCCATACATCAAACGCTTGGCTATTCTCCACAGTTTTCAATAAGCTATGTGTTTTATTAGGTAATATATGAAAGTTGCTCTATTCATATCAGTGTTTGTTTTGGTTTACTCAATTCCTTTATATTCTCAATTGTCTCCTGAAGATGATGAAAATGTTCAGCAGCAAATTGAAGCAACTTCCGAAATATATAATGAAGATACTGATTATTCCGACCTGCTTGATAAATTAAACTTCTACAGAAACAATCCTGTTAATCTGAATTATGCTACACCCGAAGAGCTTAAGGATTTATTATATCTGAATGATATGCAGATTAACAACCTTATTGAATACAGAAAGAAATACGGAAAACTTTATTCTATATATGAACTCGAAGCAATTGAAGGATTTTATCTTGACGTAATTAACAAAATACTTCCTTTTGTTTATATTTCTGAAAATCCCAATAAGCGCAACCTGTCTCTTAAAAATATTATAAGAAACGGAAAGAGTAGAATGATTGCCAGTTATCAGCAGGTGCTTGAAAAACAGCAGGGATATACTCATATTGATGATTCTGCTTATGAAGCAAATCCTAATTCAAAATATTTAGGAGCTCAGCAGAAATTATATTTTCGTTACAGGTATAATTATTATGATAATGTAAGTTTTGGCATAACTGCTAAGAAGGATGCAGGGGAGGAATTCTTCAAAGGTACTCAAAAGAATGGCTTTGACTTTTACTCTGCTCATCTTTTCCTGAAAGATTTCGGTAAGCTTAAAGCTCTTGCAGTTGGCGACTACCAAGCTCAATTCGGACAGGGGCTTGCGTTCTATTCAGGACTGGCATTTTACGGAAAATCATCTGAGGTTTTATCTGTAAAGAAATTTACCAAAGGTATTGTTCCTTATGCCTCTTCTGACGAAAACAGATTTCTCAGGGGAATTGCTGTAGCATTTGATTTCAAAAAACTTGAAATAACCGGGTTCTTTTCTCAAAAAAATATTGATGCTGGTCTAAATAAATACGATTCGCTTACTCAGACTTATTCAACAAATTTTGCCTCCTGGTCAGGCGGATTACACGCCACTCCTTCACAGGTTCAGCTTAAAGATAATTTAAACGAAAAAATATTTGGTGCTCATATTTCTTACAAAAATGAAGGTTTGAATTTAGGAATCACCGCTTTCAATGTTCTATATAATAAAGAAATAAACTTTATTCTAAAACCTTACAATCAGTTTAATTTCAAAGGAAAAGACAATACTACAGTCGGTTTTGATTATAATTATTCATTATATAATTTCAATTTTTTCGGTGAAGTTGCAAGGAGCGGAAATAATGGCAAAGCTTTCATTAATGGTATTGCTTTTTGCCCTGATTCCCGCATATTGCTCACAATGCTGTATCGTAATTATGCAAAAGATTTTCAGCCTTTATATAGCAATGCATTTTCAGAGAATTCTGATAATTCGAATGAAAAAGGCATTTACACAGGTATGATTTTAAAACCATATAAAAACTGGACAATATTTGCTTACTGCGATTATTTCAGCTTTCCCTGGCTGAAATACAGCGTGAATAGTCCCGCTAAAGGAGCAAATTACCTTTTCAAGCTTGAGTACAAACAAATTAATAAACTGGAAACATACCTGTCATATCGTTTTAAAAACAAGCCGGCAAATAGCTCTGAAACATTTAATATTGATAATACTGACGATAACACCAAAACTAATTATAGGTTTAATATTTCTTACATAATAGATAACTCTCTGACAATCCGAAACAGGATAGAAATATTAGATCATAAAACAATTGAAAACAAAATGCAAAAGGGGTATTTAATATTTCAGGATCTTATTTACAAGTTCATAAAAACTCCGGTAATCTTAACTTTCAGGTATGCTTTGTTTGATACTGAGTCTTATGACGAAAGAATATATTCTTACGAAAACTCTATACCTTATTCTTATTCAGTTCCTTCATATTATTATAAAGGCAGCCGTTTTTATGTAATGCTTAAATATGCTTTAAGCAAAAAGATTGATTTTTGGATTAGATACTCTCAAGCCTATTATAGCAACAAAAAATCAGTAGGCACAGGGCTTGATGTAATTAATGGCAATATCAAATCTGACCTTATGTCAGAAATTAGAATAACATTTTAAACCAAAATTAATTGGGAGAAGGATTGAAGAAATGCCGGAATATTCTGATTGAAATGAGATATAATAAATTAGACTGAACAAATAAAACGATTCCTGCTTTTTATTGTAATCCCTTTTAATATTTTCTTCATGTTATTCTTTAT
>CAZMDE010000246.1:0-4693 GCA_964564355.1 uncultured Bacteroidales bacterium
TGTATCTTAACTCCTAAGATGTCATCAGTAAAAAAACACCCTAATATTACTTTATGGACATATTCAGAGGTTAGTAAAGTTGAAGGTTTTGTCGGCAATTATAAAATCACTGTTACAAGAAAGCCAAGATATATAAAGGAAGAGCTTTGTGTTGGATGTAATGCATGCGTTGAAAAATGTATTTTTAAAGAAGGCAAATTTCCGGATGAATTCAACCAGGGATTGAGTCTGCGAAAGCCGGTTTATATGCCTTTTCCACAAGCAACTCCTTTGGTAGTATTAGTTGATGATAAAACCTGTATTCATTTTAAGACAGGCAAATGTCCACAGACATGTGCAAAAGCTTGTGACAGGAATGCTTTCGACTTTGACCAAAAACCGGAAATTATAGAAGTAGAAGTTGGAACAGTAATATTAACAACAGGCTTTAAAGCATTTGACCCCAAACTGACACCTTATTATGGTTATGGCAAATATCCTAATGTTTACTCATCACTTGAGGTTGAAAGAATGGTCAATGCATCTGGTCCCACTGAAGGACATGTAATATTGCGCGACGGTAAGAAGCCAAAAAGCATTGGAATAATTCATTGCGTAGGCTCAAGAGATGAAAAGACTAATAAATGGTGTTCGCGTGTTTGCTGTATGTACTCTCTGAAACTTGCTCATTTATTGAAAGAGCACACAGGTGCTGAAATATATAATTTCTATATTGACATGAGAACTCCTGGTAAAGGCTACGAAGAGTTCTATGATAAATTGCTGAATGAAGGTGTTCAGTTCATAAGGGGTAGGGTATCTGAAGTTTCTGATTGGGCTATCACTCCTGAGGAAAATGATAAGCTAATGATAAGGGTTGAAGATACTATGATTGGTAAGGTTAGAAGAATACCTGTTGATATGGTTGTCCTTTCTGTTGGTTTAACCCCAGGTGCAGATGCTCAGGACATCAGGAAAACATTCAATATCTCCTGCTCAACAGAAGGCTTCTTCCTTGAAAGACATCCGAAATTAGCTCCAGTAGAGACTTTCACTGATGGAGTATTTATTGCAGGTTGCTGTCAGGGACCACGCGATATTCCTGATAGTGTTGCTCAGGCATCTGCTGCCGCAGCAAAAGCTCTTGAACTTATAGACACAGGACACGTAGAACTTGAACCTAACACTGCTTTTATACAGGAAGAAAAATGCAGCGGCTGCAGGCTGTGCGTTAACCTATGTCCTTATAAAGCAATCTCATTTCTGGATGATAAGAACAAATCATATATAAATGAAGCTCTTTGCAAAGGTTGCGGTACATGTGTAGCTTCTTGTCCTTCTGCTGCTATAGTTCAAAATCTGTTTGAAGATGAAGAAATTTTTAGCGAAATAGAAGGTATTCTAATTGATTAAAAAGAATTAAAAAATCTAAAATCGTAAATTATAAAATGGAAAATAAAGAAAAATCAAACGGTAACTGGTCACCAAAAATAGTTGCATTTTTTTGTAACTGGTGTACATATACTGCATCAGACCTTGCCGGAGTATCCAGACTTAAATATCAGCCAAGTACAAGAATTATCAGGGTCATGTGTTCAGGAAGAATTGACCCTCAGTTTGTATTAGAGGCATTTGCCAAAGGCGCAGATGGTGTTCTCATAGGAGGCTGCCATCCGCTCGACTGTCATTATTCTGAAGGGAATTACAAATGCCAGAAGCGTTACTTCCTCTTACAAAATGTTCTCACGCAAATGGGAATTGACAACAAGAGGCTTCGTCTCGAATGGATTAGTGCAAGTGAAGGGAAAAAGCTTCAGGAAGTTGTAAATGAAATGACCGAAACTCTTGTTAAGCTCGGACCCTCTACAATAAAACACAATATTGAAACTTTAGTGAAACAATAATTAATTGTTTATAACGAAATTGATATATAACATCATAAATCAAAATTAAGATGAGTAAACCAAAATTAAAGCTTGCAATTTATTGGGGCGCTGCATGTGGTGGCTGCTGTGTTTCAGTTCTTGATGTTCATGAAAAGATATTGGATATAGCTTCTTTGGCAGACATAGTATTCTGGCCTATTGCAATGGATTTCAAATATAAGGATGTAGAAGCTATGGCTGACGGCAGCATAGACCTGACCTTGTTTAACGGTGCTGTAAGGAACTCTGAAAATGAGCATGTAGCTAAGCTTTTGAGAAAAAAATCAAAGGTAATGGTAGCTTATGGCGCATGTGCTTATCAAGGAGGAATACCCGGCCTGGCAAACTTCTCTAACAAGGAAGACCTTATGAGAAGAGTTTATGAGGAAAGCGAATCAACAGAAAATCCTCAAAAAATAAGACCTCAGCCGCACAATAAGATGAAAGAAGGGGATCTTGAGATACCCACACTTTATAATGATGTAATGACTCTTGACCAGGTTGTTGATGTCGATTATTATATCCCGGGATGTCCACCACAAAGCGAAAGACTTGTAGAAGTATTTATGCTTGTGGCTGAAGGCAAGGAATTACCTCCTAAAGGCTCAGTAATCGGTTCTAAAGACGTTGCACAATGCGAAGAATGTGAAAGAAAAAAATCAACAGATAAAAAGATAAAAAGATTTTACAGGCCATGGCAGATACAGGATGATGGAGTAACTTGTTTTCTGGAACAGGGTTTAATATGTATGGGACCAGCTACCAGGTCAGGCTGCGGAGTCAGGTGCGTTAAAGGCAATTCTCCATGCGGAGGTTGCTATGGACCACTGTCAGGTGTTATTGATCCTGGAGCAAAAATAATGTCAGCTATTTCAACAATGATTGATTCTATAGATGAAAAAGAAATAGAAAGCATTATAAATACAATAGATGACCCTGCGGGTACATTCTACAAATTTAGCTTGCCAGGTTCAATCTTGCGGAGAAAACTTTCTTAAAAATTTAATTAATTTATCAAATTACTAATTCACTAAATTACCAATTTATAAATCATGAAGCAATATACCATAGACCCCGTAACACGCCTTGAAGGACACGGAAAAATTGACATCTTCTGCAATGATGAAGGTGACGTTGACAATGTATATTTTCAGGTTCCCGAATTAAGGGGATTTGAGAAATTCTGTGAAGGACGCAGAATAGAAGACGTTCCAAAAATAGTAACAAAGATATGCGGAGTATGCCCCGGATGCCACCACATGGCAGCTGGTAAGGCAGTTGATATGGTGTTTGGTGTTGAACCTACTCCTACTGCTAAAAAGATTCGTGAACTGTTTTATATGGCTCACTTTGTTCACAGTCATATTGCACATTTCTATGCTCTTGGAGCACCCGATTTTGTTGTAGGTCCGGATGCACCTGCAGGAGAAAGAAACATTCTCGGAGTGATTGCAAAAGTTGGTGTTGAAGTAGGTAAAGAAGTTATTAAGCAGAGAAGAATTGCACAGGAAATACAGGCATTGATTGGTGGACATCAAACCCATGTTGTTCTTAATACTCCCGGTGGAGTTAATAAAGGCATAACCGAAGAGCAGAGAAAAGATATAGTTGAAAAAGCAAAAGGGTTTGTGGAATTTTCTAAATTCTCTTTAAAAATTTTCAATGATATAGTTCTTGCCAATAAATCTTATGTTGATCTTATTCTAAATGGACCATATTCTCTGAAGATACATTCAATGGGTCTTGTTGATGCAAATAACAAGGTAAATTTCTATGACGGTAAAGTAAGAGTTGTTGATACAATGGGCAAGGAATTGTACAAATACTCTCCAAAGGAATACATGGATTTCGTTGCTGAAAGAGTTGAGCCATGGACTTATCTTAAATTCCCTTACCTGAAAAAGATAGGTTGGAAAGGTATGGTAGAAGGTCAGGATTCAGGTGTATACCAAGCAACTCCATTATCAAGACTTAATGCTTCTGATGGAATGGCTACTCCTATTGCTCAGCAAGAATATGAACGTATGTACTCCACTCTTGGCGGAAAACCTGTTCATGCTACACTCGCAATGCACTGGGCTCGTCTTGTTGAATTAGTATATGCTGCTGAACGTTGCCTCGAACTCGCAAGCGATAAAGATATTACAAGTACTGACCTTAAATCTAAAATAGATAAAACTCCTACAGAAGGCGTAGGCATTGTGGAAGCACAACGTGGAACTCTCACACATCATTACTGGACAGACGAAAAAGGGCTTGTAACTAAAGCTAATCTGATTGTTGGTACAACTAACAACAATGCAGCAATCTGCATGTCACTGAAAAAAGCAGCACAGGGTTTGATTAAGAAAGGTGTTGTAGTTAATGAAGGTATTCTTAATATGATTGAGATGGCTTTCAGAGCTTATGACCCTTGTTTCTCATGCGCAACTCACAGTCTGCCCGGTAACATGCCAATGATTGTTAATTTCCGCGACCCTGAAGGGAATGTTACAAGAACTATAAAAAGAGACTGATTTTTTTTATGGGATAAGTTAGATTTTATATTGGCACAAACCAATAGACTTATTTTAATATTGTACATGTTTTAAATACATAAATTCCAGTATAGTAATTTATACAATTAGCATAAGTAATTATTTTTTATTGTATTTTACCATTAGTAGGATAACAAAAAGGTAACGCGTGTATCCCCAAATTAATTATCATGGATATGACCTGAATAAGTCTTTCATGCAGCCTAAACAAAAAAAATTCTGAAAAATAAATTTATAAAGCTTCTAAAACCT
>CAZMDE010000247.1:0-4690 GCA_964564355.1 uncultured Bacteroidales bacterium
CATGTTGGGTGTAAATCAGCAGTTTGCTCAGTTTTATGGTGGTACTTCTATGCTAATTCTGGTAGGGGTTGTTTTAGATACTTTACAGCAGATTGAAAGCCATTTGTTGATGAGACATTATGACGGACTTGTTAAGTCCGGAAGAATTAAAGGTCGTTCTCCTGCCTATATGACAGGATAAAGCGATTTCAGATTTACGATTTACGATTTTAAATCGTACTTCGTACATCGTATTTCGTACATTGAAAGATGATATATTATAAGTCAAAAGAAGAGATTGAGTTAATTAGAAATAGTTCTTTACTTGTTGGAAAAACATTAGCTGAAGTTGCTAAGTATCTTAAACCGGGTGTATCTACTCTAAAGCTTGATAAAATAGCTGAAGAGTTTATAAGGGATAACGGAGCGATTCCCGGATTTAAAGGTTACAGAGGTTACCCTGCTACTTTATGCGTGTCTGTTAATGAAGAGGTTGTTCATGGCATACCTAATGATAATAGATACATTAAAGACGGAGATATAGTTTCTGTTGATTGCGGGGTTATTAAGGACAGCTATTATGGAGATTCTGCATATACTTTTCCTGTTGGAAATGTTGATGAAAAGATTCTTGCTTTTATTAAGATAACTAAAGAATCTCTTTATAAAGGAATTGAGGAAGCTGTTGCCGGAAGAAGATTGGGTGATATTGGCAATGCAATACAAAGTTATGTGGAAAGTTTTGGTTATTCTGTTGTTAGAGATTTGGTTGGTCATGGAATAGGTAAAAGTTTACACGAAGAACCAAATGTCCTGAATTATGGAAGAAAAGGCACTGGTCACAAGTTGCATGAAGGTTTGGTGATTTGCATAGAACCTATGATTAATATGGGAATTAAAAACGTAGTGCATGAAAAAGATGGTTGGACTGTAAGAACAGCAGACAAAATGCCTTCAGGACACTATGAACATACTGTTGCTGTTAGTAAAGACAAAGCTGATATTTTAACAACATTTAATTATATAGAAAAGATTTAAAAGAATTTAACTCGAAACTTTAAACTAGAAACTAGAAACTAAACTATGGCAAAGCAAACGCCAATTGAGCAGGATGGTGTAATCGTTGAATCGCTTGGCAATGCTATGTTCAGAGTTGAACTTGAAAATGGTCATGTTATTTTAGCTCACATTTCCGGTAAAATGAGAATGCATTATATCAAAATACTTCCGGGAGATAGAGTGAAAATTGAAATGTCACCTTATGATTTAACTAAAGGAAGAATTACTTACAGATACAAATAACAATTAATAATTTACAAAATTTCAAAATCACTAAATTACTAACTACCAATGAAAGTAAGAGCATCAGTCAAAAAAAGAAGCCCCCAATGCAAGTTGGTTAAAAGAAAGGGAGTGCTTTATAATATTAATAAGAAAAATCCTAAGTTCAAGCAAAGACAAGGATAATCTAATTACTAATTTACAAATTACAAATTACTAAATACTAACATGGCTAGAATCGCGGGTATAGACTTACCAAAAAATAAAAGAGGGGAAATTGGTTTAACATATATTTATGGTATTGCTCGTAGCAATGCACAGAAAATATTAACCGAAGCCGGTGTGGATTGGAATAAAAAGGTGCAGGATTGGACTGATGATGAACAAACTAAAATTCGTAATATAATTTCTGAAAAATTCAAGGTAGAAGGTGCTTTGCGTTCCGAAGTTCAGCTCAACATAAAGAGGTTAATGGATATTGGTAGCTACAGAGGAATACGTCACCGTTCAGGATTACCTACTAGAGGACAGAGAACAAAAAATAATGCAAGAACCCGTAAAGGCAGAAAAAAGACTGTTGCTAATAAGAAAAAAGCAACTAAATAATCTCAAACATCTAACATCTAAATTGTAAATTAAGAATATGGCAAAAGCTACAAAATCACAAAAAAAGAAAGTAGTAAAAGTTGAGGCAATAGGAGAGGCGCATATACATGCTTCATTCAATAATATCATAATTACTTTAACTAATATGAATGGCGAAGCTATCTCCTGGTCTTCTGCTGGTAAGATTGGCTTTAGAGGCTCAAAGAAAAACACTCCTTACGCTGCCCAGATGGCTGCTACTGATTGTGCTAAGGTTGCTTATGGACAGGGACTTAGAAAAGTAAAGGTATATGTGACAGGTCCGGGTGCTGGCAGAGAATCTGCTATTCGTACACTTCATGCTAACGGTATTGAAGTTGCAGAGATAATGGATGTTACCCCATTACCTCACAATGGCTGTCGCCCACCTAAAAGAAGAAGAGTATAAATTAATTAAAATTAAATTCTAACAACTAACAACTATCAACTAATTTTATGGCAAGATATATAGGACCAAAAACAAGAATAGCTAGAAAATTTAATGAAGCCATTTATGGCGAAGATAAATACTTTGAAAGAAGAAAATACCTCCCGGGCCAGCATGGTGCCGCTAAAAAACGGAAAAAAATGTCTGAATATGGCTTACAGTTGCTCGAAAAACAAAAAGCTAAATATATTTACGGCATTCTTGAAAAACAATTTAAAAATATTTTTAACAAAGCTTCTAAGAAAAAAGGAATTACCGGTGAAATCTTACTCCAATTAATTGAATCACGCTTGGACAATGTTGTTTTTCGCTTAGGAATATCCCCTACCAGGAATGGCGCACGTCAGCTCGTTTCTCACAGACATATTACAGTTAACGGTGAAATAGCTAATGTGCCTTCTCATGCTCTAAAACCCGGTGATGTAGTTGGTGTTAGAGAAAGATCCAAATCCCTTGAAATCGTTGGCAATTCTTTGCAGTCAAGAGGCAATCAATATTCATGGCTTGAATGGGATAGCGAAGCTTTGACAGGTAAATTTGTTAATTATCCCGAAAGAGACCAAATACCCGAAAATATTAATCAGCAGTTCATCGTCGAACTTTATTCTAAATAATTTCTAAAGTCTAATATCTAAAATCTAAAAATCTAAATAATGGCAATACTTGCATTTCAAAAACCTGACAAGGTTATAATGTTAGAAGCAGATGAAAAATACGGAAAATTTGAATTCCGTCCTCTTGAGCCTGGCTACGGTGTGACCGTTGGCAATGCCCTCAGAAGAATTCTTCTGTCTTCTCTTGAAGGTTACGCAATCACAACTGTTAAAGTTGAGGGAGTTGAACATGAATTTTCTACTCTCAAAGGCGTTGTTGAAGATGTTACTGACATTATTCTTAACCTCAAACAGGTTCGTTTTAAGAAGCAAATAGATACTGTTTCTAGCGAAAGAGTATATATTAATATCAAAGACCAGAAAGTTTTCAAAGCCGACGATATTAATAATTTCCTCACCGGGTTCCAGGTTTTGAATCCCGAAGTAGTTATTTGCAATATGAACACATCTGTTCATCTTTCTATGGAAATTACCATAGATAAAGGTAGAGGATATGTTCCCGCTGAAGAAAATAAACCCCTCGAAGCTCCATTCGGTCTCATCCCTGTTGATTCTATCTTTACACCTATTAAAAATGTAAAATATGTAGTCGACAATTACCGCGTTGAACAAAAAACTGACTACGAAAAACTTACTATTGAAGTATGGACTGATGGCTCAATTCACCCTAAAGATGCTCTCAAAGAAGCTGCCAAAATCCTCATTCATCATTTTATGCTGTTCTCCGACGAGAGAATTACCCTCGACATTCAGGAAAAATCTACCAGCGAAGAGCTTGACGAAAACACACTCCATATTAGACAATTATTAAAAACTAAGCTTACAGACCTCGACCTCTCTGTCAGAGCTTTGAATTGCCTTAAAGCTGCCGAAGTTGAAACACTTGGTGAACTCGTTGCTTTCAATAAAAACGACCTGCTAAAATTCAGAAACTTTGGTAAAAAGTCTCTTCACGAACTCGAAGACCTTGTTAAAGCTAAAAATCTCAGTTTCGGCATGAACGTTGCTAAATACAAATTAGATAAAGACAAAGACAAAGAATAATAATATTACGAATAATCTGATAATCTTATAATCCATATTATGCGTCACGGAAGAACCATTAACCAATTAGGAAGAGAAAGCTCAAATAGAAAAGCATTGCTTATGAATCTGGCTATCTCTCTCATTAGAAATAAAAGATTAAACACCACACTTGCAAAAGGTAAAGAATTAAGAAAATATGTTGAACCTTTGATTACCAAGTCCAAAACAGATACCACCCATTCAAGAAGAACCGTATTTAGCTATCTCCAGGACAAGGAAACAGTTGCCGAATTATTCCGCGATATTGCTCAGAAAGTCGCTGACCGCCCCGGTGGATATACAAGGATTCTCAAAACAGGTTTTCGTCAGGGTGACCAGGCTGA
Organism: uncultured Bacteroidales bacterium; assembly: GCA_964564355.1. GTDB lineage: Bacteria > Bacteroidota > Bacteroidia > Bacteroidales > JAGODS01 > CAZMDE01. The sequence goes on from CAZMDE010000247.1 coordinate 4,356, forward strand.
AATGTGCATGATTGAGTTTGTTGATTATAATGATACTTACACAGACAAGAAAGAGAAGACAGATAAGAAAGCTAAGACTGTTCGTAGAGGTCGTGGAACTTCCAAAAAGACTAAATCTGAAGAATCTGATAAATCTGAAGAATCTCTGACACAATCTGATGAATCAGTTAAATCTGATAAATCTGAAAAATCAGTTACAAAGAAACCTAAGAAAAAAGCTAAAAAAGAAGATACTGAAACAGAAAAGACTACTGAAGAATAATCAGTAAAAGGTTAAATTTTATTTTAAGGCTCTGTTTTCAGAGCCTTTTTTTTGCAGATTTATGTCACCCTGA
>CAZMDE010000248.1:0-4685 GCA_964564355.1 uncultured Bacteroidales bacterium
CCGAACAAAGTGAGCTCATGAACACCTTTAAAATAATTTAATCTTGTGAATAAATTATCAAATTGTTTTTGTCTCCCTGCTTCAGACAGGACTATTTTAAAAGTGTAATTGTCCCGAACATATTGTGTTTTTTATCTGAAGCATCTTTAAAAAATAACCTGTAAATATATACTCCCTGAGGTTGATTATTCCCATTAAATTTCCCATCCCAACCTTTACTTATATTATCTGATTCGAATAACATCATGCCCCAACGATTAAAAATCTTTAAATTAAATTCAAATAACCCTTTCCCATATACTAGGAATGTATTATTTACCAGGTCATCTGGATTGAAGGCATTCGGTATATATACTGAATGATCAAACTGTACAGAAATATCTTTAAAATAATAACCTGAACATCCGAATTCATTATATACCATTAGTGTTACCCTATAATTACCCGATTGTCTGTATTTATAATTAAAATTTGAAATATTTGATGTATCTCCGTTTCCTAATGTCCAATGCCATCGGTTTGGTGGTGGTGTTCCAATAGATTTATCATAAAAATTTACAAATGAATTATATATACTCACTGCTTCCGGTTCTATTATAAAACTTGCAATAGGCAAAGGTTTTACTTCTATTGAAACTGTTATTGAATCTGAACATCCGGGATTTGCTCCAATAACCGTATAGGTTGTGCTTTCCTCTGGACTTGCAATAATGTTAGCTCCTGTTGATGAACTTAAACCCTTATCCGGTGACCATAAATACGTTGTAGCTCCGCTTGCAGCAAGAGAAACAGAATTGCCTGAACAGATTATCGCAGGATTGGGAAATACCGAAACATCCGGCATTGGATTTACTGTAACTATTACACTTGCTGTATCTGAACAATCATTATTACCCGTCACTATTACAGTATATTTTCCCGTTGAAGCTATTGATGCATTTTCTATTACTGTTTCTTTTGTTGTACTGCTGAAATTATCCGGACCACTCCAATTATAACCTGTGCCTCCTTCTGCAATCAATCTTATGGTTTGCCCTGAACAAACTGAATTACCTGAAGCTGTAGCAACAGGTGATGATATAACTGTCACTATTACACTGTCTGTCATCGAACAGCCAAAATTATTACTGATTGTCACTATATATGTTGTAGTTTCCAAAGGTGTTGCAATTGGATTGGAAATATTCAGCTTACTCAAAGTTCCTGATGAACTCCAAACATAATTACTCCCGCCGCTTGCATTCAGGTTTGCAGATTTTCCTAAGCATATAAACTGATCGGGTCCTGCATTTGCTGCAAGGGAATTAAATTTTGAAAAATAGCCATAACTGCATCCTCCGCCTACATCTCCATTAATTATTCCCATTTGAAAAACATCTCCGTTTGTTAATCTTATCAGACTTGCCTGATCAATAGGAATTTGAGTGGTATTAAAAAGAATATGCGCAAAACTCCATAGTCCTGATGTGCCGGGAACTATTGAAAACATTGATGGTGTGATATAAGATGTATTTCCATTCAATTCAAAAAACCCTACTGAAGTTGTTAGTACAACAAGATTCAGATAAAAGGGGACTGATGAAGTCCTGGCAAATCCTATCTGTTGAGAACCTGTACATATAATAGATGGCAACAGCGCTGCGCCTATCTCACATCCATTGCCTGATGTATGAAGTACATAAACTGGATTTGATGCTTTTATGTAAGCAGATGGGTCTGTCAATGTAAACTCATATGTTTGTCCTAATCCGATTGTTGCTGCAGGTGTAGAATTCCCATTGATATATATGCCTGTATTATTTTGTGTACCCAAAACTGATACTCTTTCTATATATAAACCTCCTTTTACCACAATATATTCCATACCTACCATATTCACAGGTACAATCTGGTCACCTGCCAGATCTGCACATCCGCTGGGACCAATCAGCAAATCGTCACTATATGTTATGGCAACTGGTTTGTTTGAATTAACAACCGAACCCTGTAAATGAAGGTTTGCCAGTTGACTTGTGGCAGTTGCTGAATAGGTTTGTCCTTTGTTTAAATTTATTGTAAAAGGTACATTAGCCTGATGCCCTACAATATTATTTGAAGGAGTTATTGTCAGACTTGTATTATTTTCTGTTGCCACAATGATAAAAGAAGAAAAGGGAAGTGGATTATAATTTGGAGAGTTACTATAATTCGTTTGTGAAGGAATTAAAAAATATGTACCCAATGAATTTTTCCCTTTTAATGCATATATTTCAGGATTACATCCTCCGCATTGCGTACTTATAATTTCATAATAGGCTGTGACAGGCTGTGAAGCTGTTATATAAATCCCATAATTAAGAACTGTATTAGCTGGCTTGCATTCTACCATATCCAGAAAAGTGCTCACATCTATTGTTGCTGTTGAATTTGCTGCAATATTAACTGTAATAGGCGAAAATGAAGGATTTGCAGGTTGCGAAAGTGTTACTGTACTTGCCTGATTTGATGTTGAAATTCGAAATACTATTGGTATGTCAAAATTGTAATTATTTGACGATACTTCCGGCGCTGCAAACCAGAATTCAGTATCTGTCTGACTGATTGCATTTAAGGAAAATATTATAAAAATTAATAAAAGTAATCTTGTTTTCATAAAGATTGTTGAATTTTATGAACGCCTACAAAATTAAAAATATTTTTCATGTGTAATAATTCTTTTAACAGCAATTAAATTCAACTTTATTAGTGTCTTTCTGTAAATAGCATTAATTCTTTATTTGCATTACTTAACGATTGACTTTGTTTTGCTTTGCGGTTAAGATTACATTCTTTTTCTTACAACTTATACTAAACCGCTATCATGATGTTTAAAAAATTTTCCTGCGTTCTTTGCGTGTTTAAGTCTTTGCGTTCTTTGCGTGAACCTTTTTTTTGTTTATCTTGTTAGCGACTTAGTATTACATCTTGATACTTGTACTTAAATTTTAAAAGGATGAACTATTGAGCCGGATAACCTATAAACCTGTGTTCTACGAACTACGAACAACGAACTAATAACCTTTTATTAACCAACTTTTTATTATCTTTGTAACATGAATAAGATTCCATCTTACAATAAAACAAAATGGACAAAGGAAGCATTACATTATATTAAGATGCCCAATTCTGTAAGGTGTCAACTTTGTCCTAATCAGTGTGTTCTTCGACCCGGTGACAAAAGTCTTTGTCATACAAGAATTAATATTGATAATACTCTTTATTCAACTGCCTATGGTAATCCCTGTGTTATAAATACAGACCCTATTGAGAAAAAACCTTTGTTTCACTTCCTGCCCGGAAGCAGGGTTTATTCTATCGCAACCGCCGGTTGTAATCTTGCTTGCCTTAATTGCCAGAATTGGGACATCTCGCAGGTAAGCCCTTCTGACATTCAAAACTATGACCTGATGCCTGAACAAATAGTGGAGGATGCCATGAAAAATAACACTAATATTATTGCCTATACATATTCTGAACCTATTGCATTCTATGAATATACTTATGATACCTCTATACTTGCAAAAGCTAAAGGCATTAAAAATGTACTCATAACTAACGGTTATATTAATGAAAAGCCCTTACGTGATTTAGCAAAATATACTGATGCAGCTAATGTTAATCTTAAATCTTTCAGCGATGACATTTATATGCGCCTGAATGGAGGTAAATTAAAACCTATACTTAATACCCTTAAAATATTAAAAGAAGAAAAGGTATGGCTTGAAATTACCAATCTCATTGTTCCTGAATGGACAGATAATCTGGATATGATTAAAAAAATGTGCGATTGGTTGTTTGAAAACGGACTGCAGGATTACCCTTTGCATTTCAGTAAATTTCATCCTACTTACAAATTAAACCGGCTTTCAGAAACTCCGGTTTCTATTCTTGAAAAAGCAAGAGAAATCGCAATGAATTCAGGTATTAAATACGTTTATATTGGCAACATCCCAACTCATCATGCAGAAAGCACATATTGTCATAATTGCAAAAAAACTATTGTTGAGCGAAATAGTTTTACTGTTATAAATAATAATATTGAAAATAATTCCTGCAAATACTGTGGCTCTCAAATACCCGGTGTGTGGACTAATAACTGAAAACTGTGGTCTGTCTACTAAATCCTATTTCTCAATCCATCTATACATATATAAACGAAAAGAGCAGAGATTGAAAAAATGCTGAATGCCATTACATACAAAAGAATTATCATTATCCAGTAATTTTATAGAATTAACAAATTGTTGTTTTAATTTGTATACGTAAAATTACTTACTAAGTTACATTGCTATTACTAAACCGCTATAATGATATGTAATTTATTTTTTACACTCTTTGCGGTCACACTGAACGAAGTCGAGGGTTTGCGAACTTTGCCGTCACCCTGTGCGAAGTCGAAGGGGTTTCTTTGTGTAAAAAATTGTTTAACAAATAACTTTTTTCTCGTCTTGTCAGCGAGTTGAGTTTTTTAAATAATAACTTAATTTTACCTGTAGATTTATTGTATGATATGTCTTCTAATTGAACAGCCCTTTAAGGTAAGATTTGGTTCTGTCCATCTTGGGATTCTCAAAGATTTCAGAGGCTGGTCCATGTTCTACTAGCTCACCAACCTGTTTTGTGCGGTTTTTTCAGGTCGAATTGTTAACACTCAGTTTTATAGTTAC
>CAZMDE010000249.1:0-4679 GCA_964564355.1 uncultured Bacteroidales bacterium
CAAGTGCGCCTGCAAGATTTATTGCGACTGTCTGACCTGTACAATTCCAGGTAAAATTATAGAAACTTTGTCCTAATCCTGTTGGTACTGTCACAGTGGATGTATATCCAATTATTTCGCAATTAGAACCTGTACTCCATGTTGCCGTAGGAATTGCGCCTGCAGTAGTAAAGTTATGCTGATATTTACCTCCATTTTCAAAAACAAGAGTTCCGGTCGTAGTTATTGCACCACCTGCATTATTCTTAAATATTCCGAAAACATCAAAATCTGTTCCGCTACCATTATTTATTGTTAATGCGATTCCACTTCCTAAGTCAACTTCTCCTCCCAAATTTACAGTAACCTGGTCTACTGTCAGAACAGCTGAAATTGTAACTATATGTGGACTTTGAACAGTAATTGTATTTGCATTATTATCTGGTGCTAATGTAGAATTATACCAGGTAACATTATCCGGCGAACTCTGCCAGGTTGCAGCAGCATTCCAGTTACCGGATGCCAATGACCTGAAATAATCGGTATTTGTTGATGTTCCCGTACCTGTTAATGCTACTGTTGGTGGAGTGGTTAGACCTGCAACAGTAAATGTTATATTCCCTGATTTAGCTCCTGTAGATTGTGGTGTAAATCTCACATATACCGGGGTTGCAGTCATTGTAGATGCGCTATATGCTATAGTTGTTGTAGCGCCCCAGGTACTGTTATTATTTGAAACCTGGAAATCAGTTGACGGTGAATTAACAGTTATATTACCAGGATAACCGGTTAAGTAGTTTCCAGTTAAATTAAATGATTGTGATGTGGAATTTGTACCTGCTGTCACATTGCCAAATGCAAGAGAAGCAGAAGAAACAGACATAGCTGCTACCTCAGCGCCAACTCCGGCAACTGGTTCTGATGCTGCATATTTACGAACCCTAACCCAGTCTAATATTGTGGATGTACTTGCAACTTCAGTTACAGCAATTCTTATGTACCTCACATTTGAACCATAAATACCGCTATTTGTTTTTACCAAACTCATAGCTGGATAATTATAAGTGCTCCAGGCATAGGTCGAACCATCCGTAATTTGCCATTGAGTCAGGTAATTTGTATTATTTGTTACCGCTTCTGTCTGGAAAACTCCGTTCCAAAAAACTTTTGCAGTAGTTTGTGCACCTGCTCCATTATAAAAATACCCGTTATCAATACCAAGGGGATTACTTCCTACCAAACTAGTTGTAGCATAAAATCTGTTTCTGTTATATGCTCCTTCTTTATGCTTTGTTTCAAGCAGGAAGGATGTGGAAGATGGTGTAAATGCAGAAGCTATTGATGCATTACCAGTAGTGACAGTAGTACAAGTTAAGGTCACCTGACCTCCTGACACAGCAACTGTTCCTCCTGATTGTATAACTGACCAGTTGGCTGATAGGCTTGAACCTGCGAAATCATCAAAAAAGGGAAAGGTAGCAGCTCCATCGCTTGCTGCAGTTGCAGAAGAATTACCATAATACATTGTGAGTGAGGTTGCACCTGAAGTCGGAACTTTTACCCAAATAGTTGAAGCTCCGGCAGTATTAAAGGTTCCTTCAATCCAATAGCTGCAAAGAGCATTACTATTATCATAAAACCTGAGATCACTACCGTCAGATTTCATATTAGTATAATACCCTGCAGACAAAGATACTTTCACCTGGAAATTAGTGCTTGGCGTTGCAGGACTTAATGTTAGCTGGCGATAATAAAGCCATCCGGTTCCCGGACCCTGTGCTTGCGTATGGTTTACTACTCCAAAACTGACTAAGCCAGTAATTGCAATAAATACGATAATTCGTAAAACCCTTTTTTTCATAATTGAAACGGTTTTAATAATATGATTTAACCCAAACCACCTGGTTTCAGTTAAAAGCCTAGAAGTAATTTTCATAAAATATGTAAAATAGTTACACTATGTATTTATACTAAATTTTAGATTATACGCAATTATTAACAAAAAGTTTGCCTTTTTTTATAAATAATTACATGTCAACTTATTAACAAATATCTTTTAAAATTTTCAACATGTTTTTTCCAAGTTCCGGACATATTTTCCAATATATTAATATTTAAAAGAATAAATCGCCACAACCCAGTAATTTGGAGCTGTTACATTACATTCAAATCTTTACTATCATGTAACTTCACTATTGATGAGAAAAATGAATTAATGAATAAGGAGAAAATATCTAAATCGAGCATAATCAGGCAAATTAATATTACATCTTTAAAATTTAAAATAGTATTTTTTTAATCTTGTGCAAAAGTATAATAAAAATAAACAAAATAGCAAAAAAATGTTAATAATTTTGTTAAAAAAGTATAAAATTTAATTGACATTTATCAATACTATATTCACATCAGAAAATATGTTGTAATTATTTATAAATTATCATGTTATGTATCAAATATTTAAAAATTTAGTTTGTTTTTATTCTTCCATAATTTGGAATATTTCCAAAATCAGGACAGTCAAAATTTTTAACATTTTATTAACAATTTATAGTGAAATAAAGATTAAAAAAAAATGCTACTTTATACATTAAGATAAGATTTATTACGTAGTAAGCAACTGAGGGAATTACGTAGTTCTCACACTTATTATTTATGGCAATGAATAAATCATATTATGACAAGCATATAATGCAAATGAATATGAAAAACAAATCATAATTGAAAATCTTGAAATAAAAATAATTTACAGAAAATTTAATAACAATCAGGTCATTAAAAGAAAGTATATTGTTAATAAAAAGTTGTTGCAAATTATGAGGATTTGACGTATCTTTGGCAAAAGGAAATATTCATTAAAAACCTTAATAAACAAATAAATTTTATGGAAAATCCAGATAAAAGAAAAACAACAAAGACAAAAAACCAGGAAAGGGAACAAAGGTTATTTTCAAATCTGAATATTGAATGGGGAAAACTGAGCTATGAGCAGAAACTGAAATGGTATGAACTGGCTAAAGAGGATTCAATAAAACGTTCGGGCAGCGGAAAAAAATTAAAAGACGGACAGCTTATATTTTTAAGCTATAATGGGTTTTTACAGGAGATTGGTGAGCCAATAAATAAAGATGCGCCAGTTTTAGAAGATCCACAGTATTTTACATACGTAAGCCTTGATATTGCAAATAAAGGCGGGAAGGGAGAAATGATATTACATTTCAAGCCGGCTATAGATAGCAGCACAAAGCTGATAATTTATTCTACAGCAGGATTAAACACAGGTAAACCTGAAATTGATAAAAGATACTTCAGAAAAATTTGTGTTTTAGATTCAAATTTTATATCAGGCAGCAATATTTTGGCACAGTATTTGTGCATTTTTAAAGAGATTCCATCGAAAGGGAAAGTGGTTGGACTAAAAGTATTACCTGTAAATAAAAGATGCGGAAAAATTGGCTTGGCTTATTCAATTCCCTTTGAAGTAAAATAAAAAAATTCCAAAAAGATTCGGTATGTATACGGTTCGTATACGGTTAGTAAACGGTTTGTATTCGGCATAGCACGCTTATAACAGGCTCATAACACAAATATATTTACGATTTACGATTTACGATTTACGATTTACGATTTACGATTTACGATTTACGATCCAACCTTATCCTGATAATATAAAAAAACAACCTCCACATTTAGTGGAGGTTGTTTTAAAAATTTCCGAAAAGGCAAGTCGGATATCCGACTTACTTTTAGTTTAACCTGTTATTTATTGTAATATTAATTTAACAGTTTTAGTTTGGCTATCATTACTCATCTTTACATAATAAATACCCTTATGATAAGCTGACATATTGAGTTCCTTAATTTTGCTGAAGCCTGTGTTCAAATCTTTTTCACTATAAACAACCTGTCCAACAGCATTGTAAATTGCAAGTTTGAAAGCAGCTTCAGAATTAGTAACTTCAATATTTACCATTCCTGTAGAAGGATTTGGATAAAGCTTCATACCGATACTTGCGTCAGAATTATCAGCGCTTATTGATTTACTATTGCAGCAGCTTGAGCAGCAGTTATTAGCAACTGTGAGCTTAACAGCAGAAGTCTTCATTGTATTGCAGGAAGAACTAACTTCACAATACCATTCTGTTGCCATGCCATTGCAAATTGTAGCAATGAAAGTTTCTGAAGAATTTGTAAATCCAGGGTAAGCAATAAAATTACCATCAAGATTCTTATAATACCACTGATAAGTTATAGGACCAGTGCCGGATGCAATAACCCACAATGTAGTATAACTACCTGAGCAAACATAAGCATTTGACGACTGACCAACCAGAGCAACAGGATCAAGAATAGTTAATGTAGCAGCTTCAGAAGTTGTAGTACCGCAATCACAAGTACTGCTGACAATACATCTGTACTGGAAACCATTATTGCAGTTCAAAACAACAGGTAATGTACTATTATCATAATCTTCAATATCAAACCATTCATGTCCATTATTAACCTGCCACAGGTAAGTTAAACAATCACCAGTTGCATTTACCTTAAATTCAACTATTCTTGGTTCACAGCATGAACAGAAAGTATAGCATTCTTCAATAGATTCAGGTCCGCTTGTAATTTTAGGAGCTGAATGTATAGTCAGGTACAATGTTAATGTACTGTCGCAACCAGCTTTATTAATAAGCTTCTGAGTATAAACA
>CAZMDE010000250.1:0-1094 GCA_964564355.1 uncultured Bacteroidales bacterium
AAGCCTTGCTGACAATGATGAAATAGTGAGCGAAACCCTTGCAAGGATTTATATCAGTCAGGACAATATTCCTAAGGCAATTAAAATTTACGAAAAATTAATTTTGTTGTTTCCGGAAAAAAGTGCTTACTTTGCATCGCAAATTGAAAAACTTAAATCGTAGAGCGTATTGCGTAATGCGTATATCGTAATTATAAATTATAATTCAAAAATTTTTAAAAATGGGCTTATATATTTTAATATCTATTTTGATTCTGATAACCTGCATATTAATAGTACTTGTTGTGTTAGTACAGAATTCTAAAGGAGGCGGTTTAGCATCAAGCTTCTCATCATCAAATCAAATAATGGGAGTAAGGAGAACAACCGATTTTCTTGAAAAAACTACATGGACGCTTGCAATTGTTCTTTTAGTGCTTAGTCTTTTTTCTTTTATGATAATCCCAAAAGGTTCCAGCAAGAAAGTTGCAGATACAGAATTAAGAGAAAAGATGGGAAAAACCCAACCTGTAAAAGATTTCCAGAAAAGTCCGGAAAAAAAATAATTTGATTCATCAGATTATCAGATTATCAGATTCATCAGATTATCAGATTATTCACTAAATAATTTGTTTTATAAAGGAGTTCATGAGCTCGCGTCGCTCGGTTATCAGATTGTCAGATAATCTGATTGACATTTTGTCAGGTTTTTTTCAATAAAATTTTATTATTTGACAAAAAACAGAAAATTTGTCATAGTTTTATTATTAAAAATATTTTGGCACAATATTCGCCAAGCAGATTAATAACTAAAAAAAATCAATTAATTATTGTTAAACCTAAAATAAATCAAAAATGGCAAAATTAAGTATTAAACCTTTAGCAGACAGAGTTTTAGTTGAGCCTGCTGCTTCAGAAGAAAAAACATCAGGTGGCATTATAATCCCTGATACAGCAAAGGAAAAACCACAAAAAGGCGTTGTTATCGCTGTTGGTGCTGGTAAAAAAGACGAACCAATGACCTTAAAGGCTGGAGATAATGTTCTTTATGGCAAATATTCCGGTACTGAGATCAATGTAGAAGGCAAAGATTATCTCATAATGAGAGAATCTGA
>CAZMDE010000250.1:1194-4618 GCA_964564355.1 uncultured Bacteroidales bacterium
AAAGTTAAAAATTAAATCTTAAATAAATTAATAATTAAAAAAATCAGAAATTATGGCAAAAGATATTTTTTATGATATAAAAGCAAGAGAAGCTTTAAAAAAAGGAGTAGATGCATTATCAAATGCAGTAAAGGTAACCTTAGGACCTAAGGGCAGAAATGTCATTATTGACAAGAAATACGGAGCTCCGACAGTTACAAAGGATGGAGTAACAGTGGCAAAAGAAATTGAACTGAAAGATGCAGTAGAAAACATGGGCGCTCAGATGGTTAAGGAAGTAGCTTCCAAGACAGCGGACTTAGCAGGAGATGGAACAACTACGGCAACTGTTTTAGCCCAGGCACTAATATCTGCAGGGTTGAAAAATGTAGCAGCAGGTGCAAACCCCATGGACCTCAAACGCGGTATTGATAAAGCTGTTGAAGTTGTTGTTAAAAACATTAAAAGTCAATCACAGCAGGTTGGCGATAGTTTTGAGAAAATTGAACAGGTAGCAACTATTTCTGCAAACAATGACAGTGTTATTGGAAAGCTGATATCAGATGCAATGCAGAAGGTGAAAAAAGAAGGTGTAATCACAATAGAAGAAGCTAAAGGAATTGAAACAACAGTAAAAGTTGTTGAAGGTATGCAATTCGACCGTGGATATATATCTCCTTATTTTGTTACTGACTCTGACAAAATGGAAGTAATAATGGAAACTCCTTATATTCTTATTTATGATAAGAAAATATCAGGAATGAAAGATTTCCTTCCTATACTTGAGAAAGTTGTTCAAACAGGTCGTCCGCTTATCATAATTGCAGAAGATGTAGAAGGCGAAGCTTTGGCAACACTTGTAGTAAATAAATTAAGAGGAACACTTAAGATAGCTGCAGTAAAAGCTCCTGGTTTTGGTGACAGACGCAAAGAAATGCTCGAAGATATTGCTATCTTAACAGGCGGTATGGTTATTTCGGAAGAAAGAGGTTATAAGCTGGAAAATGCTGACCTTACTTATCTCGGACAGGCTGACAAAGTTACTATTGATAAAGAAAACACAACGATAGTTAGCGGAAAAGGCAAATCAGAAGATATTAAATCAAGAATCAACCAGATAAAAGCTCAGATAGAAAAGACTACATCTGATTATGACAAAGAAAAACTGCAGGAAAGACTTGCAAAATTGTCAGGCGGAGTTGCAGTTATCTATGTAGGAGCAGCAAGCGAAGTAGAAATGAAGGAAAAGAAAGCCCGTTTTGACGATGCTCTCCATGCTACAAGAGCTGCAATTGAAGAAGGTATTGTTGCAGGCGGTGGAGTATGCTATATCAGGGCTATTGAGTCAATAAAAGAAGTGAAAACTGAAAACGAGGACGAAGAAACCGGTGTTGCAATAGTAAGAAGGGCACTCGAAGAGCCTCTCAGACAGATTGTAGAAAATGCAGGTATCGAAGGTTCAGTTGTTGTAAATAAAGTAAAAGAAGGAAAGAAAGACTTTGGTTTTAATGCAAGGACAGAAGTTTATGAAAACCTCTTTAAGGCAGGCGTTATTGACCCGGCTAAGGTAACAAGAATAGCACTTGAAAATGCTGCTTCAATTGCAGGAATGTTAATCATTACCGAATGTGTACTGGCAGATATTAAAGAAGAAAATCCTCCTGCAATGCCAGGTGGAATGGGCGGAGGAATGCCGGGAATGGGATACTAAAATAATTAGGAATTACTAATTAGGAATTAGGAATAATTCATAAACAATAAAAGCCCCTCAGATTGAGGGGCTTTTTGTTTTTAGTCTCTTAGGCAGCGGACAGAGAAGCCAAAGGTTTTGAAGCCATGAGCATCACCCACGCTTGAGTACATACGGTTAACACTATAATCCCAGGCAGAAATTTTATTTTGGGGTATATATTCGGTAGAAGACCACCATGTACCGGCAATAGTAATTTGCATAAAACCACCTTGGGTTCCGAAACGGAACCCTCCGGGTAAAGCAGTAAAGCAACTGCAATTACAATTGCCACCACTACAATTATCACAAAAATCATCAAAACCACAATTTGCCATTTGCCAATGAGTGGTTCCGGGTTCTCTCATCTTGTCAGCCGATACATTCCTTCCAAGAAAATTAATCATAGTCAACCATTCAACCGAATCCGGCACATGCCAACCTGCAGGACATAAATTTGACGAATTGTTAACTGCATACCAATTGTATAAAGCACCGTAATCTTTGCTATAAGTGGCATCATTATTGTCATAATAGCAGTAGGCTCCGGTAGACAAGGCTGCCCATGCATTATTGTCAACAACATTCGGAATATTAAAGCCATCACTATATTTAGTTGTGTTAAGATTTTCTTTGAACCAGCACTGAGTGCCGATATAAACTGTATTGTAAACATTTCCGTCAACATCTGTAACTGTTGTAACCCCCGGGCAGCCGCCACCAATACAGGGAGATGTAGATTGAATCAGGGTTGTTGCAGATGAAATGCCGCAATCATTGTAAGCCCAAACATAAAGAGTATAAGGAGTATTGCACACGAGTCCAGTTTGGGTGTATTCAGTGCTTGCTCCATTGTCAATTGCAGAAGCATAGGTGTTAACTGTATTATATTTATATCCGGCAGCTCCGTTAACAGTCTTCCAGTTCCAAATTATCTGAGTTTTTGAAGGAATATTAGTGCCAGCAAGAGGGGCAGCAGGAGCGTCGGTAATCAGATTATACCAGTTGGTTCCATTTGAAAAATCAATAGTTTTAGTAGAACTGTTTTCATAAATCATTAAGCCTTGCTTTGGCAATATAAGGTCTCTTTCAGAAGCTGACATCCTGGGAATTAATAAACCTTTTGAATTGCTGCTGATATCAAGCATAGCAGATTTATCTGCAGGATTACCAGTAGTATTTATAGCAGTTCCCAATGATGTGAGACTACCGGAACCGGTAGAAGTTGTGATGAAGTTTTCGCATATTGTTTTCCATTCAGTTCCATTAAAATATTTATATTTATTAGCGGAGTTATCGAAAATTATAAGCCCTGAAACAGGAGAAGCAATAGAGCCTGATGATGTTCTGGGAGGAAGCAATCCTCGAGTAGTTGAGCTTACATCAAGTATAGCAGAAGGGTCAGCGGAAGACCCGTCAATATTTATTGCTGTTCCGCCTCCGGGATTTAGATTTCCTTTATTTGTTGATATGAGCGAACCTAATAATTCATACCATCCTGTGGTTTTATAATAATTAAACCTGTCAGTGGAAGTATTATAAATTAAAAGACCTATAGCAGGGGAGGGGATTGCATTTCGTTGAGCTGTTGTCATACGCGGAATCAGAACACCCTGGTTTGTACTTGAAATATCAAGCATTGCAGAATTGTTCGCTGCTGTACCAGTTGAATTGATGGCAGTTCCCTGGGAAAAAAAGTGAATAGTGAATAGTGAA
>CAZMDE010000251.1:0-4601 GCA_964564355.1 uncultured Bacteroidales bacterium
CAGACTGTAACCCTGAAATAACGGTTTTTATTGGTGATTGTAACAATAATATTATATCTCCAATAAGCTCTTCTCTTGATTTTACATTAATCAGTGGCTCTAACTGGTCGTGTCCAATATAGATGCATTCTTCTACAAATGCCCCTTTTAGAATTGGCTTGGGATTTGAAGCCCTGAATTCTTTTATTATCTTTGCTGGAGCATTGCCTGTTTGTGAAAGCATTATTGAAGTTGGTCCTTTCAATAATTCAAAAAGCGGATTATATTCAATATTCGTTCTCTCTAAAGCTTTTTTTAGTAAAGTGTTTTTTACTACTCTAAGCTTAACATCTTTTTTATGACAAAGACTTCTCAAACTGCTGACAGTTTTAACATCCATGTCTCCAATATCTGTTAAGTATAAATATTTATTATCACTCAAATCTTTTACTAAAGAATCTATCAACTGGTTTTTTACTTCTTTTTTCATAATTATCAATAATCTTTCTAACTAATACTAATATTTATTTCTAAACACTGAATGATTTAGCATCAATCTTGATGCTCGGACTCATTGTGCTTGATATATATATGCTTTTTACATAGGTTCCCTTTGCTGAAGATGGTTTTAATTTTATTATATTCTGGAGCAATTCTCTTGCATTGTCAGCTATCTTCTCACTATCAAAAGATACTTTACCAACCGATGCATGTATGATACCGTATTTATCAACTTTAAAGTCAATTTTGCCGGTTTTTACATCTTTTACTGCCTTGCCAACTTCCATTGTTACAGTTCCTGTTTTAGGATTTGGCATCAAACCTCTCGGTCCTAATACCTTACCAAGAGCACCAATCTTGGGCATTACACTTGGCATAGTGATAATTATATCAATATCTGTCCACCCTTCCTTGATTTTCTTTATATAATCATCCAAACCAACATAATCTGCTCCCGCGTTAGTAGCCTCTTCTTCTTTATCTGGTGTGCATAAAACTAAAACTTTAATTTTTTTCCCCGTACCATGTGGTAATGTTACAATTCCTCTTACCATTTGATTGGCTTTTCGCGGGTCAACTCCTAACCTTATATCCAGGTCTACAGAAGAATCAAATTTAGTGTAAGTTATAGTTTTTAATATTTTTGCAGCTTCTGATAAAGAATAAAAATTATTCTTATCATATTTTGTTACAACTGCCTTTATTTTCTTCGTTACTTTAGTCATAATAAATAATAATTTGAAATTTTAATCTTGTAATCTGACAATCTGATATATCTGATAAATCAATTACGCAGGAGCATTGCCACCCTTAACTAATAAACCCATACTTCTTGCTGTACCGGCTACCATCTTCATGGCTGCTTCAACTGAGAATGCATTCATATCCTGCATTTTCTCCTCTGCTATTGTTTTTACCTGGTCCCATGTAACAGTTCCTACCTTATCCCTGTTGCATTCTTTTGAACCTGATTTAATTTTGGCTGCATCCATCAACTGTGTTGCAACAGGTGGTGACTTTAATATAAAAGTAAATGATTTATCTTTGAAAACAGTTATAATAACTGGTGTCAATTTACCTGCAGATTTTTGAGTACGTGCATTAAATTGCTTGCAAAAATCCTGAATATTTACACCTTTTGCTCCTAAAGCAGGTCCTATTGGGGGGGCAGGATTTGCTGCTCCTCCCGGAATCTGTAATTTTACTATTGCTGAAATTTCTTTTGCCATTATCTTTTATACTTTATGAACTTTATAAACATTATTAACTTTATTAACTTAACTCTCCTTTTGTACTTGCATAAAGCTTAGTTCAAGTGGAGTTTTTCTTCCAAATATCTTAACCATTACTTTTAGCCTTTTCTTTTCTTCATTTATTTCTTCTATTACGCCACTGAAACTGTTAAACGGTCCATCAATAACTATTACTGTTTCCCCAATTATAAATGGAACATTTAATTCTTCTCCCTTTTCTGAAAGTTCATCAACCTTGCCTAATATCCTGTTAACCTCTGATAACCTCATGGGAACTGGCTTTGATTCCTTTCTCCCTTTATCTTTTTCTGTTAAAAACCCTAAAACATCTGGTATGGTTTTTATTATATGAGCTATTTCTCCTACTAATACAGCCTCAATTAAAACATATCCCGGAAAAAAATTCCTGTCTTTACTTATCTTTTTCCCTTTCCTTATTTGATATATCTTCTCTGTCGGAATAAGTACCTGCGTCACAAACTCCTGTAAGTTTAAGCGGCTTATCTCATTCTCAATCCTCTCCTTAACCTTTTTTTCCTTGCCGCTTATAGCCCTAATAACATACCATTTTTTTACCTGCTGCTCGCTCATACTTATTTTAGTAATCATTTTTAAAAAAGGTCTTTTATACTACTATAAAACCATATTAAGACATTTTTAAAAACAACGTCCATTAAAAATACAATTATTGATATTAAAAGTGTTGCTATTGATACCACTATTGCGCTGCTCTGCAATTCAGCCCATGTTGGCCATGATACCTTATGCATCAACTCATCATAGCTTTCCTTAATATATATTACAACCTTATTTGCCATAATTATCAAATTTTGCACGGGAGGAGAGACTCGAACTCCCAACCAACGGTTTTGGAGACCGCTACTCTA
Source organism: uncultured Bacteroidales bacterium (assembly GCA_964564355.1). Classification (GTDB taxonomy): domain Bacteria; phylum Bacteroidota; class Bacteroidia; order Bacteroidales; family JAGODS01; genus CAZMDE01. The sequence continues at coordinate 2,621 of CAZMDE010000251.1, forward strand.
CCAATTGAGCTACACCCGTCTATTAATATTTCGTAATTTTAACTTTATAATTACGAATTAAGTTTATTATATAACTATTCGTTATTCTAATATTTCAGTTACCTGTCCTGCTCCGATAGTTCTGCCGCCTTCGCGAATAGCAAATTTTAAATTCAAATTCATTGCTACTTCTGCTAAAAGTTGAACGACAATTGTTATATTATCTCCGGGCATAATCATTTCTACACCTTCTGGTAAAGTTACTTCTCCTGTAACGTCAGTCGTTCTGAAATAAAACTGTGGACGATATTTGTTGTGAAATGGTGTATGTCGTCCACCTTCTTCCTTTTTCAGAATATAAACTTGTCCTTTAAACTTAGTGTGTGGAGTTATTGATCCTGGTTTTGCAACAACCATACCCCTGCGGATATTGTCCTTATCTACACCTCTTAACAAAAGACCTACATTATCTCCTGCTTCTCCTCTGTCAAGTATTTTCCTGAACATTTCAACTCCGGTTACTACTGACTTCATCTTTTCTGCTCCAAGTCCAATAATTTCAACTGGGTCACCTGAATTGATAACACCTGTTTCAATTTTGCCTGTTCCTACTGTACCACGTCCTGTAATTGAGAAAACGTCTTCAACTGGCATTAAAAATGGCTTTTCAGTTTCTCTTTTTGGAATAGGTATATAGCTATCCACTGCGTCCATCAGTTCAAATATTTTAGGAGTCCATAAAGGATCTTTATTCAATCCCCCTAAAGCTGAACCACGGATTATTGGAGTTGTATCTCCTTCATAACCGTAAAATGTAAGAAGGTCTCTTGTTTCCATTTCTACAAGGTCAAGTAGCTCAACATCGTCTACCATATCAACCTTGTTCATGAAAACTACAAGCTTTGGTACACCTACCTGGCGAGCTAATAGAATATGCTCTCTTGTCTGAGGCATCGGTCCGTCTGTTGCTGCAACTACAAGTATTGCACCATCCATCTGGGCAGCACCTGTAACCATATTCTTTATATAGTCAGCATGTCCAGGACAGTCTACGTGTGCGTAATGTCTTTTTTCTGTCGAATATTCAACATGCGCTGTGTTGATGGTTATCCCTCTTGCCTTTTCTTCCGGCGCATTATCTATTGAATCAAATGCTTTATACTCTGCTAATCCATTTTCGCTTAGCAACAAGGTTATTGAGGAGGTTAAAGTTGTCTTACCATGGTCGATATGACCTATTGTCCCAACATTTACATGGGGTTTTGAACGATCAAATTTTTCTTTTGCCATATTGAATTAATTGTTTTGAGTTTTAAAATAATATACTAATTGAATATATAATTAATTAAATTTATACTTCTTACTCCCTTCTCCGAACTCCCAACTTTCCGAGCCAAAGACGGGACTTGAACCCGTTACCTCGTCCTTACCAAGGACGCGCTCTACCAGATGAGCTACTTCGGCAGATTTTTCTGAGCGGAAGACGGGTCTCGAACCCGCTACCTAAAGCTTGGAAGGCTTTCGCTCTACCAAATGAGCTACTTCCGCATTGTTAGTTTAACCTTTCTTTCTCCATTCTCCACTTTCCCTCCTCATTGTTCATTGTTCATTGTTCATTGCTCACTGTCCCCGTGGGGAGAGGAGGATTCGAACCTCCGAAGTCTACGACAACAGATTTACAGTCTGCCCCAGTTGGCCACTTTGGTATCTCCCCAGAATATTTTGAGCCGATGGAGGGATTCGAACCCCCGACCAGCTGATTACAAATCAGCTGCTCTGGCCAACTGAGCTACATCGGCATTTTATATATTCTTAAAAACCATTGCTTTACATAATAAAACACCCCCCTTTAACTTTAAAATGGGGGGTGCAAAGATATACAATTTTTGACTTCTACAAAAATTAATTTATTTTTTTATTATTTTTACCTTTTTTGCCTAAGTTTATTCTATATTATTTATAATTATTTAAACATTTATAGTTTAATACTAAATCTGTAAAT
>CAZMDE010000252.1:0-4591 GCA_964564355.1 uncultured Bacteroidales bacterium
CTACTAATAATTTCATGCCTCAGCCAGGTTTAATTAAGCATATTACTGAACCAAAAGGGATGGGAGTGCGTTGTGACGGATATGTTTACGAAGGTTATGAAATTCCATTGTTTTACGACCCTATGATTTCTAAGCTCATTGTTTGGGGTAATACAAGAGATGAGGCAATATCTATAATGAAACGAGCATTATATGAATATCGGATTACAGGGGTTAAAAACTCTATTAAATTTTTAAAACGTATTCTTGAATCACCTGAATTTGTTATAGGGATTTACAATACATTATTTGTTGAAAAAAATAAGAAATTTTTATTAAGCTTTCCAAGGGCACCAATAAAAAATGAAGATATGGCTGTAGTCGCACTTTTTATGGACTACTTAACCAAGCTTGAAAAAGTTCAGCCTCAAAAATTCACCAGCGAACTTTCAAGCACATGGAAAGACTTTGGCCGTAAACGAAGTGTTCTCAGACTTTAACATTATTTGGTAATTTGGTAATTTGTTAATTGTAAATTGTTAATTGGTAAGAATATGGGATATGAAGTAAAAATAGGTGACCGTATAGCAAATGTTGAATTGCTGTCACGCGATGGGAGTAAAATATATATTGCAGTTGACGACAAAAGGTACAATGTAGATTTAGAATTGGTTGAAACAGGTGTTTATTCTATAATATGTGACAATAAATCATATAACGTCGAACTTGCAAACACTACAAGCAGCAAAAAATATCATGCTACTACTTTCTACAGGTCTTATGATGCCGAGATTATAGATTCTGAAAGTAAATATCTTAAAAACCGTGCAAAAGTCTTTGAAGAAGAAGGTGTTGTTACTATTTCCACTCCAATGCCCGGCAAAGTAGTTAAAATACCTGTTAAAATCGGTGATAACGTTAACGAAGGAGACACAGTTATAGTTGTGGAAGCTATGAAAATGCAAAGTGAGTACAAAGTGAAAAAAGACAGGGTTATTAAAGATATTCTTGTGAAAGAAGGTGATATTATAAATGCTAATCAACCATTAATAATAGTTAAATGATTTATAAATTTAAACAATGAATTATGTCAACAGTACAAGAAAAATATACTCAATTTCAGGAAAAAGAAAAACTTGCTGAATTAGGAGGCGGACAGGAAAAAATAGATAAGATACATAAATCAGGTAGAAAAACTGCACGCGAACGTATTGCTCTATTGCTTGATGCGGGCTCATTTGTTGAAATTGATAAGCTTGTAACTCATCGCTGTACAGATTTTGGCATGGAAAAAAATAAAATACCCGGAGATGGTATGATAACCGGACATGGTAAGATTGATGGAAGGCTGGTATTTGTATTTGCTCAGGATTTCACTGTATTCGGTGGCACTATGAGCAGGGCAAATGCTGATAAGGTAATTAAGATAATGAAAATGGCAATGAGGATAGGAGCACCACTTATCGGGTTAAATGATTCAGGCGGTGCACGCATTCAGGAAGGTGTTGAAAGTCTTGCAGGCTATGCTGACATTTTTTATCTTAACACAATGGCTTCTGGTGTTATTCCTCAAATCTCAGCCATTTTAGGACCTTGTGCAGGTGGAGCAGTTTATTCTCCGGCGATAACTGACTTTATTATGATGGTAAAAGATACAAGCTATATGTTTGTTACAGGTCCTGAAGTTATAAAACAAGTCATCAATGAAGACGTGACAAAAGAAGAGCTTGGCGGAGCTATGACACACAACAGCAAAAGCGGAGTAGCACATTTTATTGCAGAAGACGATGAAATGTCAATGATGATGCTTAGAGAACTGATAAGCTATCTTCCATCAAACAACATGGAAGACCCTCCTATAAAACCTACTGCAGATGATATAATGCGTGAAGACCCCAGACTTCAGACTTTAATTCCCGATGACCCGAATAAACCATATGACATGAAAGAGATTATCACGTCAATAGCTGACAACCATAATTTCTTTGAAGTAATGCCTCATTATGCACAAAACATTATAATAGGCTTTGCTAGATTAGGCGGACGCCCGGTTGGTATAGTTGCTAATCAGCCAGCTTACCTTGCAGGAGTTTTAGATATTAATTCATCTCTCAAAGCATCTCGCTTTGTTAGATTCTGCGATTGCTTTAATATTCCCATTATTACATTTGAAGACGTACCGGGATTTCTGCCTGGAACCACACAGGAATTCGGAGGAGTAATTAAACACGGAGCTAAATTATTATATGCATTTTGCGAAGCTACTGTACCCAAAATTACTGTAATCACCAGGAAAGCTTATGGCGGAGCATATTGTGTTATGTCAAGCAAACATATTGGAGCAGATGTCAATTATTCCTATCCTACTGCTGAAATTGCTGTTATGGGTCCGGAAGGTGCTGTTAATATTCTTTATAAAGGTAAACTGAGTGAAGAAGAAAAACAAAAAGCTATAAATGAATATCGTGAAACCTTTGCTAATCCATATAAGGCTGCTGAGTTAGGATATATTGATGAGATAATATTACCTCAGCAAACAAGATACAAATTAATACAGGCACTTGATTTGACTCACAGCAAAGGAAAAGTTAATCCCGCTAAAAAGCATGGGAATATTCCTCTTTAGTAAAAGAGTAAATTATCAAATGGGTAGGTGATTAATAAAAATAAATTATTTTTTCTCACCTACATATATAGAGGCAATTCCTAATGTAAGTTTGATTGATTTTGCATTAACAAATCCTGCTTGAATCATTAATTTCAAAAACCCATCACCGTCTGGAAAAGCGGAGACTGATTCAGGTAAATATTTATATGCAGCTTTACTTTTTGAAACAAATTTCCCAATAATTGGTAAAAGGGAATAGAAATAAAAGTTATAGATTTGCTTAACCGGGAAAGCAGAGGGTTTAGAGAATTCGAGTACAATAAGAACACCTTTATTATCAAGTACTCTGTATATTTCTTTCAGCCCTGTTAAAGGGTTTTCATAATTTCTGATTCCGAATCCTATTGTTGCAGCATTAAAAGATTTGTCAGAAAACGGTAAATGCTCTCCATCTCCTTTTACAAGTGTAATCTTTTCGTCCAATCCTTTTGATTTAATTTTATGCTGTCCAATTTTCAGCATTTCTTCAGATATGTCTATGCCCGTAATCTTGCCAGGTTTAAGGACTAATGCCTCGATTGCAAGGTCACCTGTCCCTGTTGCGAGGTCTAATATATTTTGTAGTTCGAAGTTCGGAGTTTTGAGTTTATAGTTTTTTAGAATAATAATAACTCTTTTTCTCCATTGTCTATCAATGCCCAAAGAAAGAAAATGATTTAAAAAATCATAATGTTTAGCAATGCTGTCAAACATATTTTTTACTTCTTCTTTCTTCATTGGCTTATAAATAATCTTTCAAAGATATAAAAAAAGATGATGCCGGCATACCGGCATCATCTTTTTAGTTGTTTGTTGTCAGAATAAACAGAAACCTATTTAATTATTCCTAATTCTTTTCCAACTTTTATAAACGCAGCAACTGCCTTATCAACATGTTCAGTTGAATGAGCAGCAGAAAGCTGAACGCGAATTCTTGCTTTTCCCTTAGGAACAACAGGAAATACAAAACCTATAACGTAGATGCCTTCTTTAAGAAGTTCGTTAGCAAATTTAACAGCAAGAGGTGCATCATAAATCATGACCGGACATATAGCAGTTTCCCCTTTTACTATTTCAAATCCCGCAGCTTCCATTTTAGTACGGAAAAGTTTTGCATTTTCCATAGTCTTGTCGCGAAGTGCAGATGATTTCTTAAGCATTTCAATAACTTTCAAAGTTGCTCCAACAGTTGAAGGAGAAAGAGTGTTAGAGAAAAGATAAGGACGTGAACGCTGACGAAGAAGTTCGATAATTTCTTTTCTTCCTGATGTACAGCCTCCGTTTGCTCCGCCAAGAGCTTTGCCAAAAGTAGTAGTGATAATATCTACTCTGCCCATTACACCGCAATGTTCAGCAGTGCCACGACCTGTTTTGCCGATATATCCTGTTGCATGAGAATCATCAACCATTACCATTGCATCATATTTGTCTGCAAGGTCACAAATTTCTTTCAGTTTTGCAATATCGCCATCCATAGAGAAAACGCCGTCTGTACATATTAATCTGTATTTTGCGTCTTTTGCATCAATAAGGGCTTTTTCAAGTTCTTCTATGTTTGAGTGAGCATAGATATAACGTTTTGCTTTGCAGAGACGAACGCCATCAATAATAGATGCATGGTTCAGAGCATCAGTAATAATTGCACAATTTTCGTCAAGTAATGGTTCGAAAACACCACCATTTGCATCAAAACAAGCACAATAGAGTATAGTATCTTCAGTGCCGAGGAAATCAGATACTTCTTTTTCTAGATCTTTATGTATTTTCTGTGTTCCGCAGATGAAACGTACAGAGGATAATCCGTAACCCCAGTCATCCATTACATCTTTTGCTGCCTTAATGATTTCAGCATTGTCAGCCAATCCAATATAATTGTTAGCACAAAAATTTAATACTTCCTGGCCTGTCTGAACTTTTATAACTGCACTCTGCGGAGTCATAATAATTCTTTCATTCTTAAAAAGC
>CAZMDE010000253.1:0-4580 GCA_964564355.1 uncultured Bacteroidales bacterium
CAAAGGGTAAACCCAACCAATATTACGTTTGCGGAAATCCCGCAAAGGGTAAAAGTAACCAATATTAGGCTTGCGGAAATCCCGCAAGGGGTAAACCCAACCATTTATACCCTTGCGGGAAAATTTTAAGGATTCAATTTAACTACTTTTTACAGGGTAGAACACCAAACTACACTCCTATTAATAACTAAATGTATATTTCATTGATTCCAAGTATATAAAGAACACATTTCCTATCCTCAAATTAATTAACAAATAAGAGGTAAATGTGAATTCTTTTTTGTAGTTTTGGACTTTGAAAAATAATTAGCTAATAATCTGTGTAATATGAACAAAAAAATCTTTATCCGAACGTGATATTTGTACCAAGTAAATAACGCCTGCTATTGAGAAAAGTGGATAGAATAAACATACAAAGGTTTTCGAAGAATTATCATTCACTGATGGAAAGATTTATGTTCGGGGTAAGCTTACTGCAAGGGGTGAGCGAAAACGGGCAGGCTATATTCTGTATAACAAGCCCAATATCCCGATAGCAGAAATAGAGGCAAAAGACAATAAACATTCAGTAAGAGCAGGGTTGATGATTGGTAGTATTTTTTCTAATTGGGTAGACAAAAAAATGACCAATATAAAGGATTAAATCAGTTTGAAATATCAAAAGGAGACGAAAATGAATTCCATTAATCAGTAACAAACAACAAATCAATAAAAAAATTCATGATTAAGGCAGGCCTTGCGATTGTTGGGACAGTTGTTGCGTTTGCCGTAAGACATTTACTTGAAATATGGATAAAATAAATTACTGCTGCTAACACGCTATTTTCACAGGATGGCAGACGTGCACTTAGCGGATTATATGGTATAATAAAAAATATTAAAAGGGAATGACAGACTCGCTCATTGAAATATCAGACAAATTTATAGTTTTCTTTATTAAAGCAAACGGAGTAAGAAAAGACAAGGAGCTTTTTGATTTTATCAAAGAAGAATCTATAAACATAACACTACCAGAAATAATTAACATATTAATTGCTTACAAATTAATTGAAAGAAGTTCTGTCCATGCAGAATTAAAACACTTAACACCAAACGGTTTTAATGCTGCAATAATTGGAATAAAAAAGCATATCGAAGAAATTGAATATGATAAAGAGCTTGATAGAAAAGTTAAAAAAGCAACAATTACAACTTCTCGATGGGCAATTGGAATATCAATTTTATCTCTGATTATATCAATAATTATTCCTGTTTTAATTGAAAAACAAAAGGATGAATTACTTCCAAAAAAAGTAATTAAAAATGCTATTGAAAATAATAAAATCAACAAAGTAAATACGAAACACGAATTTAAATTTTAGTAAGCAAAGATCTCATATTTTATAATAGACACCTCATTTATCAATAAATATTTTTAGACAGGATACTATATTTTAAACAATTAAAAAAATGAAAAAATGAAAAAGCTATTATTTGTAAATGTAATTACAATTTTATCATTTGTAAGTTTATTTGGCCAAAATGAAACACCAAGTCTTCCAATTGATAGTTTAACAGGAAAAATAACTTATACAGAAGTTGTAGTAGTTGACAGTTTATCGAACAAACAAGAACTCTTTTCAAGAGCTAGAGAATGGTTTGCTAAGGCTTACAAATCTTCAACAAATGTTATCCAAATGGAAGATAAGGAAAGCGGTAAAATTGTTGGAAAAGCTTTAATGCAAGTCTATCATAAAGCATTAGGTTCAAACTTTCCAAGTGGATATATAAATTACACAATATCAATTTACATCAAAGATGGAAAATACAAATATGAGATTATTGATTTTTATCATACGGGACAATTGATTAGCGGTGGAAATAGAATTCCTGACTATGGAATTTGTGAAAAAATGATTAATACAAAAGATAAGGTAATGGGAATGTCTTATCAGAAAACATACAACTACTATTTATTTCAAATGAATAATAATGTCATCAATCTTATAACTGATCTTAAAAGTTCAATGAAAACAAAGACAACTAATACAAAGAAAGATGATTGGTAAATAGCCGAATATGAAAAAATTAATTTATATAGTTTTATTATTATTTATATATTATCAAACACATTCTCAATCAAAGATTATCAACAATAAGGAGCTTTTAAATAGCTTCAAACCTATTGAAATTTCTGATTTAGAGATTCCTAAATTGAGGCCTGCTGATGTTGTAATTGAAAGACTAGGTTACTCATTGCTTTACAATGAAAAACACGAACAAGCTGATTGGGTGGCATATCAAATAACTGCTGAAGAAACAATTCGGAAATTCCAACGTTCGAATAAGTTTGTTGTTGACCCATTGATTTCAACTGGATCTGCAAGTGAAACAGATTATAAAGGCTCAGGCTTTGATAGGGGTCATTTAGCATCTGCAGGTGATATGGGTTGGTCAGCTGAAGCAATGCAAGAAAGTTTTTATTATAGTAATATGAGTCCTCAAGATCCTGCTTTCAATAGAGGTATATGGAAAAACTTAGAAGAACAAGTACGAACATGGGCAAATAAATATAACACATTGTATGTAGTAACTGGACCTGTTTTGAAACTAGGTTTACCTACAATTGGATATAATGAAGTTTCAATACCTGAGCAATATTATAAAGTAATCCTTGATTATAGATTACCCGAAATTAAAGGCATAGCATTTATAATGCCTAACAAAGGTTCAAAAGAACCAATATATATATATGCTGTAACAATAGATAGTGTTGAAACGGTAACTGGAATAGACTTCTTTGAAAAACTACCTGACAAACAAGAAGTTGTGATTGAAAGAAATTTATGTGTTGATTGTTGGATATGGCAAATCTCAAATCAACAAAATATTGGAGAAGTTAAGCTGAATTCAAGTCAATCAGTACAGTGCTCCGGAAAAACGAAAGCTGGTGCTAGATGCAAAAATAAAACTTTGAATCCAAGTGGATATTGCTATATTCATGAAAATCAAATTAATGCAAAATAGATATTATGAACGAAAATAGGAATATTGGCTTTTTGGATATTGCTGTAATTATACTTTCAATAGTTGCATTAATTGCTTTGTTAGTTGATACTTTTGTAAAATTACCAACTGAAACTTCGAAAGTGCTTTTATATCTTGATTTTGGTTTATGTGCTTTTTTTCTATTTGAGTTTTTCTATAGGTTAATAAAAGCACCCAATAAATGGAGCTTTATGAAATGGGGTTGGATTGATTTACTGTCAAGTATACCTATGGTTGATTTTCTTAGAGTTGGTCGTTTAGTGCGCTTAATCCGTATCTTACGTATAATAAGAGCATTTAAATCAACCAATAAATTATTTAACCACATTTTCAAGAATAAGGCTGAAGGTGCATTATGGTCGGTTTCAATTATTGCCATATTATTATTGGTATTCTCTACTATTGCAATTTTAATAGTTGAGGATTCACCAAATAGTAATATTAAAACAGCCGAAGATGCAATTTGGTGGTCATATACCACAATTACTACTGTAGGTTATGGAGATAAGTTTCCGATTACAACTGAAGGTAGAATTATTGCAATGATTCTTATGACTTTTGGAGTGGGATTATTTGGAACTTTCACTGCTTATATTGCTTCAATCTTTGTGTCAGACAAAAATAAATAAACTTATATCTTTCAATTGATTAAAATCATTATATTTATGAAAAAGCTTTTCTTATTTGTAGCCTTATTTTCGTTGATTTGTTTAAATACTTTTGGTCAATCAAAGAAAATGCAACTATCTATTGATTCTTGCAAAATGGTAATTGAACAACAAGCCTCAAAAATTGCTGAATTAGATACTAAATTAAATAATCTTTATGCTATTTTAGGTGTATTGAGGAATAGTTTGAATGATTTGCCAAAAGGAATGTTGTTAGTGCCTTCAAATGCACTAAATGTAAAAGAGAATGCAGGTGCGACTGATGAAAATCAAAAATCAACAGTTGGAGCACCTGGACAATGCAAAGCATTAACAAAGGCAGGAAGTCGTTGCAAAAGAATGGCAAGTACAGGAACTGAATTCTGTTGGCAACATCAATCTTCAAGATCTGGTGTTGTATCAGAAGAGAATAAAGGATCGAACGAAAGTTCTGAAATTTCCGTAAAGACAACCCCAACTCAAACTCAAACTCAAACTCAAACAACAACTCCTGCAAGTTCTTATTCAGGTAGCCGAACAATACAAACAGGTTCCAGAGGTGGACAATATTATATAAATTCGAATGGAAATAAAACGTATATCAAAAAGAAATAAATAATCTATTTATTTCACACCCGCTGCCTGTAGCCTGTAATTTGTCCTAAGTCTGGGCGTTATGTACAGAGAGCTACGTCCTGCGAGAAGCAAAGCTCCAATTTGCATATTTAAAACAAATATAATAATGAAAGCGGGAGCATTAATATTCACCAGTCGTACCTGTCTGCCTTAGGCAAGAGTCTGGAGACGACCAGCGTCCAGAGCGAAGTTATAGGCTACAGGGTGCGAGAATAAATAACAGATATATAGTAATTAATTAGCATAATGATAATTTGATTTAAAGGTTAT
>CAZMDE010000254.1:0-4557 GCA_964564355.1 uncultured Bacteroidales bacterium
CAGCGTTTCTTTGCGTTCCTGTCATTATTTACATTTTCAATGCTTGGCTTGGTAATAGCTACAAACATTTTCCAGATGTATATCTTTTGGGAACTTGTCGGTGTGTCTTCTTATCTGCTGATTGGATTCTATTATGAAAGACCTTCTGCTGTTGCAGCATCAAAAAAGGCTTTTATCGTTACCCGTTTTGCTGACCTAGGCTTTTTGATTGGCATTTTAATATTGTCATATTTTACCGGAACATTTGATTTTATAACTTTGACAAACCCTCATAATGTTGCTATCGCACAGGCAGCTTCAGTTTCTTTCATGGGATTTTCTGTCATAACATGGGCATGTCTGTTAATATTTATGGGAGGTGCAGGTAAATCTGCAATGTTCCCGTTACACATCTGGCTGCCGGATGCTATGGAAGGTCCTACTCCAGTTTCTGCTCTTATACATGCAGCTACTATGGTTGTAGCCGGAGTATATCTTGTTGCAAGACTTTTTCCTGTTTTTTCATTAACAGCGCCGGGAGCCCTTGAGGTTGTTGGTTATGTTGGAGGGATAACTTCCCTTTTTGCTGCAATAATAGCATGCACACAGCTTGATATCAAGAGAGTGCTTGCTTACTCTACTATGTCACAGATTGGATACATGATGTTAGCTTTGGGTGTTTCCGGCTATGGCGGCGAACATGGATTAGGATTTATGGCTTCTATGTTCCATCTTTTTACACATGCTATGTTTAAGGCATTATTATTTCTCGGAGCTGGTGCAATAATTCATGCTGTACACAGTAATGTGATGAATGAAATGGGAGGCTTAAGAAAATATTTACCTATCACACATATAACATTTCTTATAGCATGCTTGACAATCGCTGGTGTGCCACCATTATCAGCATTCTTCAGTAAGGATGAAATACTTGTTGCTGCATTTGAACATAATAAGCTTCTGTTTGCTATAGAATATGCTGTTGCAGGATTAACCGCTTTTTATATGTTTCGTCTTTATTTTACTGTATTCTGGGGGAAAGAAACTCATTATCATCACACTCCTCATGAAGCCCCATATTTAATGACAATTCCTTTAATGCTACTGGCGGTTGCTTCAATATTTACAGGTCTTATCCCATTCAGTAAATTAGTAACTTCAGATGGAATGGCATTTAAAACACATACTGAATGGAGTATTGCTATACCGTCTGTACTTATAGGACTCTTAGGAATAGGTATTGCGTTTATAATGTATAAAACAGAAAACAAATTGCCTGAAAAAATTTCCAATGCTTTCAAACATCTTTATAAATGGTCATTCAACAAATTTTATATAGATGAGGTTTATCTTTTTGTTACAAAAAAAATAATATTTAATTGTATGTCTGTTCCTATTGCCTGGTTTGACAGACATGTTATTGACGGTACAATGAATCAGCTTTCTAATGTAACAAATATAGTTTCATACAGAATGCGTGGTTTGCAGTCAGGACAGCTTCAGCAGTACGCTTTCGTATTTTTTGCAGGGGCTATAGCACTTGCTTTGGTTTTTATTTATATGGTGTTTTAAATTTGTTGATTATTAATTGTTAATTGAAATAATATGAATTTGTCATTTTTCGTAATTATTCCGGTGCTGACGATGATCGGAATTATTTTCACAAAAAATTATAAGCAGGTAAGAGTTATTTCAGCAATAGGCATGGGCATTCAGCTTATATTGGCTGCTATGCTTGTGTTTATGTATCTGGCTGCCAGAAAAGCAGGCAATATGGCAGATATGCTGTTTATGAGTGATTACGTTTGGTTTCCAAGCCTAAATATTCATTACCTTGTTGGAGTAGATGGAATATCAGTTGCAATGGTTGCTCTAACTTCTGTTGTGGTTTTTGCAGGTATTTTTGCTTCATGGGAAGTTAAAGAACTTTCAAAAGAGTTCTTCATTTCCCTTATTCTTTTATCTTCCGGAGTATTTGGATTCTTTATTTCTCTCGACCTTTTTACAATGTTTTTATTTTACGAACTTGCAGTTATACCAATGTACCTATTGATTGGCTTGTGGGGTAGCGGTCCTAAGGAATATTCTGCAATGAAGCTGACACTTATGCTTATGGGTGGTTCCGCATTATTACTTGCAGGGCTGCTTGGAATATATTTCAACTCTGCTCCAGATGGAGGTCAGTTGACATGGAGTTATATGGCAATTTCAAAAATACATATCCCTGTTGAAGCTCAGAGATTCTTCTTTCCTATGACATTTATCGGCTTCGGTGTACTTGGTGCTATGTTCCCATTGCATACATGGTCGCCCGACGGACACTCTTCTGCTCCAACTGCTGTGTCAATGCTGCATGCAGGTGTTCTGATGAAACTCGGAGGATATGGTTGTTTCAGGGTTGCAATATTCCTTATGCCTGAAGCAGCTCAGGAATTAGGATGGATATTTATTATTCTTACTTCTATCAGTGTTGTTTATGGAGCCTTTGGTGCTATTGTACAGAAGGATTTGAAATATATCAATGCCTATTCATCAGTATCGCACTGCGGACTTGTACTGTTTGCATTGCTGATGATGAATAAAACTGCAATGGATGGTGCAATTATTCAGATGGTTTCTCATGGCATTATGACAGCACTTTTCTTTGCTTTGATTGGCATGATCTATGGTAGAACCCATACTCGGTTAATAAACGAAATGGGAGGTATTATGAAAGTTATGCCTTTCCTGGGTGTTTGTTATGTTATTGCCGGACTTGCCTCTTTAGGATTGCCGGGATTTAGTGGATTTGTAGCTGAAATGACTGTTTTTGTGGGTGCTTTTGCTCACCCTGATTTATTTCACAGAATTGCAACAATTGTTGTCTGCTCTTCAATTGTCATTACCGCTGTTTACATTTTACGTGTTGTTGCCATTCTGTTGCTTGGTCCTATTAAAAATGAACATTTCCTTCATCTCGATGATGCTAAATGGTATGAAAAGGTATCAACAGGATTGTTAATTGTATGTATTGCAGGGATAGGTATAGCTCCTTTATGGCTTTCAGATATGATCGGCGACAGCCTCATGCCGATAGTAAATAAAATTGCTATGATTGGATTTATTAAATAACAATTAACAAATTACAATTAACAATGAACAATGAAAATAAAGATAAAGAAAATATTATAGTTATCAAAACTTATGATTTTGCTAAATGTATTATTGAATTATACAAACAAATATCAAAAGATTTTAAAGAATATACTTTATCAAAACAAATATTAAGATGTGGAACATCTATAGGAGCAAATGTTGAAGAATCAGTAGGGGCTGTATCAACCAAAGATTTTGAAAATAAATTGGGAATAGCTTATAAGGAAGCTCGTGAAACAAAGTATTGGCTGAGATTATTAAGTGATACTGGATATATTAATAAAGATAATTTTGAAAAATTATATAATGACTGTGATGAAATTTCTAAGTTGATTTTTACAATAATTAGAAGTTCAAGATCAAACCGTTAATTTTAAATTGCTAATTACTAATTGAAGATAATTGCTAATTGTTAATTGCTAATTGAAAAGATATGAACTGGGAACAAATATTAATAATGCGGAACGAATTGCTGCTGACAATAGTGGCAATGATAATTCTTATTGCTGAAATTCTAAGCTCTGATGAAAAAAAATCTTTTATCAGGAATTTGGCTATTATACTTTTTGCCGTAGTTACTGTTATTGGATTCTTCCCTGTAACAGAGGGAAGTCTTTTTGGTGATATGTACGTCAACGATGGTGTAAGGATTATAATGAAAAATGTGCTGAATATAGGCGCTATGATAATCTTTATACAATCAGCAACATGGCTTAAGGCTGAAAACAATAAGATGCAGGTCAGTGAATATTATATCCTGCTTATCTCAACTCTGATAGGTATGGATTTTATGATTTCTTCAGGCGATTTTCTTATGTTCTATATAGGACTTGAGCTTGCTACTATTCCTATTGCTGCTCTTGCTGCTCTCGAACGTTATAAAAACAAATCCGCTGAAGCAGGTGTTAAGCTTATATTAATTTCTGCCCTCTCTTCAGGAATTATGCTTTATGGCATATCTATGATTTATGGCACAACAGGCACAATGTATTTTTCAGAGGTTGCCGAATTATTTTCTAATTCACCTTTACAGATTCTTGCTTTCATTTTCTTTTTTGCCGGAATGGCTTTTAAAATATCCATTGTTCCTTTCCATTTATGGACTGCCGATGTTTACGAAGGCGCACCTGTTAATATCACTTCCTATCTTTCTGTCATATCAAAGGGTGCAGCAGTTTTCATTTTGACAATAGTGCTTTTCACTGTCTTTCATTCAATATCTTATCTCTGGAAGGATGTAATATATATTTCTGCTGTTATCACTATGACTGTAGGTAATCTTTTTGCTATCCGCCAGAATAATCTCAAACGTTTCCTTGCATTTTCTTCAATTGCCCAAGCCGGCTACCTTCTTCTCGGTATCATTAATGGAACTGAGCTTGGCATGACTGCAGTTATATATTTTGCTCTTGTTTATATTTTCTCCAATCTTGCTGCTTTCGG
>CAZMDE010000255.1:0-4535 GCA_964564355.1 uncultured Bacteroidales bacterium
GAAATAATAATAGCCGAAGATGATAATTCAGTATTAACAAAGGAGTTAATTCAAAAATATTCAGCATTCAGAATTCAGCATTCAGCATTTAAGATTAAGCATGTTTTCCAGGAGGATATTGGTTTCAGAAAGAATAGGATATTAAATGAAGCAATAAGATGTTCGGAAGGAGAATTGATTGTTTTCCTTGACGGTGACTGCATTCCGCATAAACATTATATTCTTCAGTATTTGAAGCATGCTGAAGAAAAGATGGTATTATTAGGCAGAAGGGTTAATGTTAGCAAAAAGCTAAGTGAGATAGTCGTTAAATCAAAAGATATATGCAAGCTGAATCTTTTTAATCTTTACAGATACGGCTCACAGAGGGTGGAAGAAGGATTTTATTTGCCGTATAATATATTTCAGAAAAACAAAAAGAGAGGAATTGTAGGCTGCAACTGGGGTATACTAAAAAAGCATCTAATTGAGATAAACGGATTTGATGAGGATTACGAAGAAGCCGGAGTGGGAGAGGATTCAGATATTGACTGGAGATTATTGAAATCAGGCTGCACAATGAAATCATTAAAAAACAAAGCTATAGTTTATCATTTGCATCATCAATCAAATTTTACAAATGAAGGGATAAAACACAACCTTGAAATAATGAAGAGAAAACAAAGCGAAGGTCATTACTCTTGCAGGAATGGGATTATGAAAGTGCAATAATAATTTATTCTTTTTTTATTTAATCCTTATTATATTTTGTAATGCTTCTGTTAATAAGGGAAATCTGAATTTGAAATCCAGGCTCAAAAGTTTTGCAGGATATACTTTCTGACTGTTCAGCAAAACATCTGACATTTCACCAAATGCTAATCTTAGAATAAATGCAGGAACCCTGAACCATGATGGTTTGTGAATAATCTTGCCTATTACCTGCCCAAATTCATTCATTGTAACAGGATTAGGAGAAGTAGCATTAACAGATCCATTTATTTTGTTATTATTAATTGCTGCAGCATAAATATTAAGAAGGTCATCTATGTGTATCCATGACATCCATTGTTTTCCATTGCCTAAAGGACCTCCAAGATACAATCGGTAGGGCAGGAGCATACGTTTTAATGCTCCTGCAAAACCAAGAACCACACCTGTCCTCACAATTACAATCCTGGCTCCGTATTCCTTTGCTTTATATGCTTCTGCTTCCCATTGCCTGCATACTTCTGAAAGGAAATCTGTTTTACCTGATAGTTGTTCGATTTCTGCTCCAACGTAATCTGCACCATAATAACCTATAGCAGAAGAATTGATGAATATTGTATGCTTTGTGTTATTTACTGAATAGTTATTTTTCAGGTAGCTTACTAAATCTTTTGTTGAATTAACCCTGCTTTCCAGTATTTTATGTTTGGTTTTATTATTCCATCTGTGGTCTGCAATAGGGAATCCTGCAAGATTAATGATACAATCAAAGTTCTGAGAACCGCTTGCTTTGTTCAGATTATCCCAGTCAATAATCTTTATTTTAGAATCAAATAAATGCCTGGCTTTGTCTTTGTTACGTGTAAGTATAAATATATTATGCTTTTCATTCAGTAGTTTATTGCATAAGTTTCTTCCGATAAAACCTGTCCCGCCTGCAATTAATATATTCATTCTTCTTTATTCTTAAGCATTTCGAGGAAATCTGTTTCAGATATAATTTTAATTCCTAAGTCTTTAGCCTTTTTTAGCTTAGCCGGTCCCATATCATCTCCTGCAAGTATGTAATTTGTTTTTGATGAAATTGATGTTGTATTTTTGCCACCATTTTCGTCAATCATTTTTTTTATTTCATCTCTTGAGAACTGAGAAAAGACGCCTGAAACAATAAAAGATTTACCTTCAAGTATATTAGTTCGTTGTTCGTGGTTCGTAGTCAGCAGTTCCATTTGCACACCTTTTTCTTTAAGCCGTTCTATGAGCTTCAAATTATCAGTATCTTTGAAATAATTGATAATACTTTCTGCAATAACTTCTCCTATTTCTTCTACTTCTTTCAATTCTTCCCGGGTTACAGATGCAATAGCTTCAATTGATTTGTAATTATAAACAATTTTTTTAGCTACGGTTTCACCCACATTTCTTATGCCAAGCGCAAAAAGAACCTTATCAAAGGTCACTTTTTTGGATTCTTCAATACCTTTCAGGATGTTTTCAACAGTTTTTTCTTTAAAGCTTATAATTCTTTTTTTATCCTTTTCTTCATCATAAAATTCTTTCTGAATACCAAACAGGTCCTCATATTTTAAATCATACAGGTCAGCAAAATTCTTGATTAATCCCTGGTTATATAGTATTTCGACCTTGCCTTCTCCGAGACTGTCAATATCCATTGCTTTGCGGCTTATGAAATGTTCAATGCGTCCTTTTATTTGCGGAGGGCATCCTTTTTCATTCGGGCAATAATGAATAGCTTCACTTTCTTTTCTGATTAATTTTGTGCCACATTCAGGACACTCAGTAATATACTCAGTAGGATTTGAATCAGCAGAACGCTGGTTAAAGTCAACAGCTATAATCTTTGGAATGATTTCTCCGCCCTTTTCAATAAAAACAATATCTCCAATTCTGAGGTCAAGCTTTTGTAAAACATCTGCATTATGAATAGTGGCTCTTTTAACTGTTGTACCTGCAAGCTGCACAGGTTCTAAATTAGCAACAGGAGTGATTGCGCCGGTTCTTCCCACCTGGAAGCTTATACTATTTAATTTAGTGGTGACTCTTTCAGCTTTAAATTTATATGCTATAGCCCAGCGTGGTGATTTGGCAGTGAAACCAAGCAATTGCTGCTGCCGGAAAGAATTAACCTTGATTACAATACCATCAATATTAAATTCCAGATGATTCTTTTTCTTTTCCCACTCATCAATAAATTCAAATATTTCGTTTATGTTTTTACATCTTGCTATATAGGGAGAGATTCTGAAGCCCCATTCTTTAGCCTTTGTAAGCAGGGAATAGTGAGTTGCGAACTCCGAACTCCGAACTCCATTCTCCGAACTAATTATAACAGAATAGAGATAACTTTCCAGGTTACGCTTTGCTACTTCGCGAGGGTCAAGCATTTTTAAACTTCCTGATGCAGCATTACGGGGATTTGCAAAAGGTATATCTCCTGTTTCTTCTTTTTCTTTATTTAAATTTTCAAAGCTTTTCAGTGGCATATATACTTCTCCTCTGATTTCAAATTCTGAAGGGTAATCAGAACCGGTAAGTCTAACTGGAATGCTTTTTATGGTTTTAATATTTGCAGTTATATCATCTCCACGTAATCCATCTCCACGGGTTACTGCCTGTTTAAGATAACCGTTTATGTAGGTCAAGCCTATTGCAATGCCGTCATATTTTAGTTCACAGATATATTCTATTGAGTTTGGAGTTGGGAGTTCAGGGTTCGTAGACCTGAATAAAGTTTTCTCAACACGATTTATGAAATCCTGCACTTCTTCTTTAGAATAAGTATTACTAAGGGAAATCATTGGGTACTTGTGTACTACCTGTTTAAATTCTTTAGTCAGATCACTTCCTACTCTTTGAGTTGGGGAATCAGGAGTTATAAATTCAGGGTATTGCTTTTCAAGTTGTTCAAGCTCTTTTAGCAATATATCAAAATCAAAGTCACTTATAACCGGCTTAGAAAGGACATAGTAATTATAATTATGTCCGTTTAATTCTTTTGCAAGCTGTTCTATACGTTTTTTAGCTTCCTCTTTGATCATTGTTGTCAGTTATCAGAAAACCATTCTCCATTCTCCATTCTTAATTACCTTATATAGGTGTTTTTATAAATAATTATTGTCTGGTTAGAGTTTTTATGATTTAACCTGTATAATATTTTATCCAATAGACCCGGCTCAATAGTAGTTTCGTATTTTAAATTAGGAATAAATGTCCTTATTGCATTAACACGATTATCTAAATCTTTATTATCATAAAATAAAACAAATTCAGGTATGTCTTTTTTATCTTTTGTGAGAAAGTCATTTTTTATTGTTTCAAAGCTGTTTTTGTCAGTAATATCATAAATATATAACCATTGATTTAAATAAAACCGCGGAGCTAATTTAGTTGAGCCTTCCTGCAAAATGCAGTTAATGTTTTTATATTTGGAAAGATATACCATAGATTCTACTCTTGCTTTTTTTGAGTAGGAAGAAGAAAGTAAAGTTAACAGCATCAGATTAATTATCCAGAAGAATATCCAGCAACCTTTTATAAATGCTGAATACTTAATGCTGAATGCTGAATGCTTATGAATAAAGTCATTCCAGCCAATTATTCCAAGTATGATAATAAAAGGTATTATTGAGAGAATGAATCTGTCCTGCTTATTAGGGAACAATGAGTGAAATAACAGGAATAGAAAAGATGGTAGAAATATGAGTAATTTTGAATAGCTTATATCTTTAGATTTACCAATCAGGTAAACAGCATAAAAATAGCCAAAAAACAGGAATAAACTGACAGGAGGTAAAAGCATACCCAGCAGATAAACAATATAATGA
>CAZMDE010000256.1:0-4531 GCA_964564355.1 uncultured Bacteroidales bacterium
ACTTACATCTATAAAAGAAAAAGAAAAACTTATTTCTGTCAATACAAGTAGTAAAGGAGAATTGAAAAATGATGCTAAGGACCGCATAAATGAGGATATTAAAATTATTTATGACTTATTATTAAAGAATAAAAAAATTATAGGGTCTTTGAGCAAAAAGCTTAAAAATTCTAATATCAAAATAGCAGAGCTTGAAAAGACAATTGCGAATCTTACAAAGCAGATGGAGGAAAAGGATGCATCTATTAATACTTTGAAGGAACAACTTGCTAAACTTAACATTGATGTTGCAAATCTAAGCTCAAACGTAGATTCTCTTAGTAAGGTCACTCAGGTAAAACAGCAGGTAATTGAACAAAAGACAAGTGAGCTGAACACTGCCTTTTATATAATGGACACCAAGAAAGCTCTGATTGAGAAAAAGATTATTACAAAGGAGGGCGGTTTTATAGGAATCGGTAAATCGGCTAAACTAAAAGAGTCCTTTGATAAGCAAGGTTTTACCCAGGTAGATATTACAAAAATCAAATCAATACAAATAAATAAGAAAAAAGTAAAATTACTTACAAATCATCCTGCAAATTCATATAAGTTAGATGTTAAGGATAAGGATATGATTGAAAGTCTTACTATTTTAAATTATAATGAATTCTGGAGCGTTTCTAAATACCTGGTAATAATAATTGATTAAGATTTGTAGATTAGTTTAATGCGCGTCTAACCAGTTTTCACCGGTATTGATGTCAACTTCAATGGGGATAGACATTTTAATGGCATTTTTCATTTTATCCTCTATGATTGGTTTGACAATTTCAAGCTCATCTTTATAAACATCAAATATAAGTTCGTCATGAAACTGCATAATCATTCGTGTATTCAGGTACATTTCGTTTAATCTGTTATAAATATTTATCATTGCAAGCTTGATCATATCGGCTGCCGTGCCCTGCAGGGGAGCATTTATGGCATTCCGTTCAGCAAAACCTCTTATAACACCATTGTTTGAATTTATATCGCGAATATATCTTCGTCTGCCTAAAATCGTTTCTACAAAGCCATTCTTACGGGCAAATTCAATTGTTTTATTCATATAATCCTTAATGGAAGGAAAGTTTTTGAAGTACTGCTCAATAATTTCTGCAGCTTCCCTGCGGGGAATATTAATTCTTGCAGATAAACCAAATGCTGAAATACCGTATATTATTCCGAAATTGACTGTCTTTGCTTTTCTTCTTTGCTCAGGAGTTACCTCATTTACGGGTATACCGAATACTTTAGATGCTGTTGCTGTATGAATATCTATCTTTTTTTGGAATGCATCAATCATTGCAGCATCATTGCTAAGTTCAGCCATTAACCTCAACTCAATCTGAGAATAATCAGCAGATAGTAGAATATATTTGTCATTTCTAGGAATGAATGCTTTGCGAATTTCTCTTCCTCTTTCAGTCCGTATGGGGATATTCTGAAGATTAGGGTTGTTGGAGCTCAGCCTTCCTGTTGCCGCCACTGCCTGATTGTATGATGTGTGGATTCTTCCTGTTCGCTGATTAATCATAAGTGGTAATGTATCCACATATGTAGATTTGAGTTTTGTTAAAGAACGATAATCGAGTATTTTCTGAATGATAGGGTGTTTGTTGATAAGCTTCATAAGCGTTTCCTCACTTGTAGAATCCTGCTTTGTGGCTGTCTTTTTTGGGTTTTCAATGATTTTTAGTTGCTTATATAATATTTCACCTAATTGTTTTGGAGAAGATATATTGAAAGCAATTCCTGCGTCGTTATGTATGTTTTTTTCAAGTTCTGCTATTTCTGTCTTGAGTTGCAGTGAATATTCATTTAATATTTTATCATCAATTCTGACACCTTCAGATTCAATTGATGCAAGTACTGGTATAAGAGGCATTTCAATATCATCAAAGATATTTCTTGTTTCAGTTTCAGTAAGAATCGGCTCCAAAACATTTTTAAGCTTTAATGTTATATCAGCATCTTCACACGTATAGTCTTTAATAATATCAATAGGGACAGTTCGCATGCTCAGCTGATTCTTACCCTTTTTGCCTATCAGGGATTCAATATGAACTGTATGATAATTAAGGTATGTCTCTGCTAAGTAATCCATATTGTGACGCATATCAGGCTGAATCAGGTAATGAGCCAGCATAGTGTCAAACAAAGTCCCTTTAACAGCAATATCATACCATTTAAGAATAGCGATATCAAATTTAATGTTCTGACCAATTTTTTCAATTTTGGGATTTTCTAGTACAGGTTTAAGTTCAGATATTATATTGTGAGCTTCATGATAATTGTCAGAGAGCCTTATGAAATATGCTTCTCCCGGAATAAAAGAAAATGCAATACCTACAAGCTCAGAATTATTTGAGTCAAGTCCGGTAGTTTCAGTATCAAAGCAAAAAGATTTTTGTTCTTTTAGCTTTTCTATTAATTCCTTTCTTTTTAAAGGTGTATCAACTAAGATATAATTATGTTCAATTGTATCGATTGTGTTGGGAGTAGGAAGCAGAGTACTGGGAGCAATGAGGGTAGTGTGGAGAGCAGGGAGAACAATAGAAGAGGCTGGAGTCTGTGCATTGGATTCAGTTTCAATTTGTTGGTCTAATTGTACTAATGAAAGGTCAGTAAAGACTCTTTTAGCAAAAGTTCTGAACTCAAGTTCATCAAGCAATTGCTTTAACTTATTTTCATCAGGATTCGTCAACTTAAGCTTCTCTTCATCTAATTCTACAGGAACATTAATATTGATAGTTGCAAGGGATTTAGACATTATTGCCTGCTGACTGAATTGCTCCAGGTTTTCTTTGATTTTACCTTTTAATTTATCTGTATTTTTCAGAAGGTTTTCTATAGAATCAAATTCCTTAATAAGCTTGCAGGCTGTGACTTCACCTATGCCCGGCACACCTGGAATATTATCAGATGCATCACCCCATAAGCCAAGAATTTCTATTACCTGACAGGGATTTTTAATTCCATATTTTTCACATACTTCTTTAACACCAAGGATTTCAAACTTTGAACCCATTCTTCCGGGCTTGTAAATAAAAGTTTTATCGGTAACCAATTGACCAAAATCTTTATCAGTAGTCATCATATATGTGATGAAATCATTTTCTTCGGCTTTTTTGGCAAGTGTTCCGATTATATCGTCTGCTTCGTAGCCGTCCATAATGATAACAGGTATATTGAAAGCTTCAACTAATTTAATTATATATGGTATCGAAGTGGCTAAGTCTTCCGGCATTGATTCGCGATGTGCTTTATATTCAGCAAAATCAACATGTCTTTGGGTTGGTGCGCTGGTATCAAAAGATACTGCAATATGTGTTGGCTTTTCACTTTTTATAATATCATATAAAGTATTTGCAAACCCTATAATTGCCGATGTATTTAGACCCTTAGAGTTGATCCTGGGATTTTTATTTAAAGCATAATAAGCTCTGTAAATAAGAGCCATTGCATCCAGAAGGAAGAGTTTTTTAGTTTTGTCAGTCATGTTGAAATAAGTTTTGCCTAAAATGGATTAATTAACAAATCCGGAGTAGTTATAATATTGCTTTTATTCAAAGCACGGTCTACTATATATAACTGGAAATGTATAGTGTCAAATTTAGAATAATGAAAAACAGAGAATTTATATTGAATTTCTCCTTTAATATTTTTATTTTTTCCAATTGGTGTGATTTTATGAATTTGAGCATTAAAATTCATCACAGTATCTTTATTATGGTCACCTTTAACAGTATCAGTCCATTTCCCATTTTGTTTTTCAAAATAAGTTATAAAAAGGTCAGAATTTCCTGTAGCCCCATCATATGTTCCAATATCCCCGTCACCATCCGTAAAAGATATAGTCAGTATACCTGGATGTCCTATCATATTTGTATCTGAAATCCATACAAAGTTCTCAAATTTAATATTTGGAATTACAGAATACTTTTCTTCTTTTTTACAGCAAGGAAAAATAAAGCAGATAGTAAATAGAATAAATAATAATTTTGTTAAAAAATTCATTTTTGTATATTAACAAATCTAAATAGAAATTTATTGTTACACTTTTCTAAGAGCTATTACATTACAAAATTAATAAAAAATGTCATTGACTTTTAAATTTTTTAATGTGCCGGATATTTTTAAAATTTCATCCGAGTCAGATTTTAACGCAGCTGCAGTTGAGATATTTCATTATCAATATGCTAATAATAAGATTTACAAAGATTATGTAGATGTAATTAATGCTGATATCAATAATATTAAGAATTTTAAGCAAATACCGTTTTTGCCAATTGAATTTTTCAGAACCCATGAGATAATTACAGAATCTTTTCAACCCCAGATTATTTTTAAAAGCAGTGGAACAACCGGAAAGCAGACAAGCAAACATTTTGTGAAAGATATAAGTTTATACGAAAAGAATTTTATTAAATGTTTTGAATATTTTTATGGGAGTTCGGAAGAATGGTGCTTTATTGGCTTATTGCCTTCATATTATGAAAGAGACGGC
>CAZMDE010000257.1:0-4525 GCA_964564355.1 uncultured Bacteroidales bacterium
CGCCAGTTGCGGAAAACGGGCAGCCACATAAGGTCCATCTCGTCAAGCATTATCCATAGAGTTCGAATTGCTCTTTTCAAAACAGAAGTATATGCCACATCAAAAACATATCCTTCTTCTTTAAGAAGTTTGCCAGCCTGGTGAGCTTCCAGCATACCTTTTTCTGACAGGTCAACGTCTGTCCATCCTGTAAAACGGTTTTCTTTATTCCATAAACTCTCACCGTGTCTTACTAATACAAGTTTTATCATAATTTTAAGTTAAAGGTTAAAAAAGTCGACAGACCACAGTCCACAGTCGACAGTAAAAAATTTATAAACTTAACCACAAAGGGCACAAAGTATTTAATCGCAAAGTAACGCAAAGTAAAAAAAGTATATTACAATTCTCAAATTACCAAATCATCAAATTTATTCTTAGCTAATACTTCCTTTATTGTTATTTTATCATTACTGATTTGATTTTTTAAGGCTTCAATATTATCAAATTTTATGTCACCTCTTACCTTTTCAATAAAATAAACAGTAATATTTTCATTATAAATGTTTTTGTCAAAATCAAAAAGATTCACTTCAACTGTAAATTTACCTGAAGGTAATGTGGGCCTGGTGCCAATATACAGCATCCCGTTATATGGCTTTGAATTTATTTCTGCTCTCACAGCATAAACTCCAAAAGAAGGGATAAGCTTGTTTTTGTCAGCTATTTCGATATTTGCAGTAGGAAATCCTATTTTTTTTCCTATTTTATCTCCCTGAACAACTTTACCTGTTAAGTTGTATGAATACCCAAGCATTAAATTAGCTAATGGAATATTGCCACTGAATAAGGCTTTCCTGATGTTTGTCGAACTTACTGATATGTTCTGAACATTGTTAATAGCTATCTGTTGCTGAGGTATTTCTTCTATATCAAAATCATATATCTTACCGTAATCCATTAATTTACCGAGGTTACCACTTCTTTTATTGCCAAAATGATGGTCATAACCAATAACAAGTTTTTTCGCATGCAGTTTATCTACAAGTATATTTTTTATAAAAGAATCTGATGAGAGCTTAGAGAATTCTTCAGAAAAAGGATAAAAGATAAGATGGTCAACTCCCAATTTATCAAGAATACTTATCTTTTCTTCATCTGTAGTAAGTAATTTGAAATCAATATCATTAAATAAGACTATCCGTGGATGTGGTGAAAAAGTAATAACCACACTATCTCCATTTTGTTTGTGAGCTGCTTTAACTAATTTATCTATAATTACTTTATGACCTGCATGCAAACCGTCAAATCCTCCTATTGTAACTACAGGATATTTCAAATCACTTATTTCATTTACATGTTTGTATATCTTCATGTCAAATGGATTATCAGATTTATCAGATTAAAGCTAAACAATTATACATATGATATTTATCATTGACTAATTGTCAATTAAATATTTTATAGTAATTTCGCATTCGCAAAATTATTCATTCTTTTTAATACTTTACAATAAACAATATTCACATAATTATGTCTGAAATCAAAAAAGGTAAAATATCTCAGATAATAGGAGCAGTTATAGATGTAACATTCGAAGAAGACAAGCTCCCCAATATATATGATGCTCTTGAAGTCAAACGTGATGACGGTCATATTATTATTCTTGAATGTCAGCAGCATATAGGTGAAGATACTGTCAGAACAATTGCAATGGATTCTACTGACGGACTGCGCAGAGGAATGCCTGTTATATCTACCGGACAAATGATATCAATGCCTATTGGTGACAAAATCAGGGGCAGGCTTTTTAATGTTATAGGTGAGGCAATTGATGGCTTAGGGGAAGTTACAAAAGAACACACATATCCAATACACAGAGACCCGCCTAAGTTTGACCAGCTCACAACAACTAAGGAAGTGCTATATACAGGCATTAAGGTAATTGACTTAATTGAACCCTATGCAAAAGGCGGTAAGATAGGTTTATTTGGCGGAGCCGGAGTTGGAAAGACTGTTATTATTATGGAATTGATTAATAACATTGCGAAGAAATATTCCGGACTATCAGTCTTTGGCGGGGTTGGAGAACGAACACGTGAAGGTAATGACCTTCTTAGGGAAATGATTGAATCCGGAGTAATAAAATATGGAGATGCGTTTGTAAAAGATATGAAGAATGGCGGATGGGATTTATCTTTGGTTGACAGGGAAGAGTTGCAGAAGTCCACACTTGCGCTTGTATTCGGCCAGATGAACGAGCCGCCGGGAGCCCGAGCACGAGTAGCTTTATCAGGTCTTACAGTTGCAGAATATTTCCGTGACGGTGATGAAAAAACAGGCGGAAGAGATATATTATTCTTTATTGATAATATTTTCCGATTCACTCAGGCTGGTTCAGAGGTTTCTGCTTTATTAGGCAGAATGCCATCTGCTGTTGGTTATCAGCCGACGCTTGCAACAGAAATGGGGATAATGCAGGAAAGAATCACATCAACAAAGAGGGGTTCTATTACTTCTGTTCAGGCTGTCTATGTTCCTGCTGACGATTTAACTGACCCTGCGCCTGCTACTACCTTCGCCCATCTTGATGCTACTACAGTACTTAGCCGTAAAATATCAGAGTTAGGCATATACCCTGCTGTTGACCCATTGGATTCAACTTCAAGGATTTTGACACCCTCAGTTGTCGGGGAAGAACATTATGAAGTAGCGCAGAAAGTGATAATGTTATTGCAGAGATATAAGGAGCTGCAGGATATCATTGCTATTCTTGGTATGGATGAACTTTCTGATGAGGATAAGCTGACTGTTCACAGGGCAAGAAGAATTCAGAGATTTCTCTCGCAACCATTCCATGTTGCTGAGCAATTCACAGGTACACCGGGTGTTTTTGTAAATATTGAAGATACTATAAAAGGCTTCAGGATGATACTTGATGGTGAAGTGGACGAATACCCTGAAGCTGCTTTTCACATGGTCGGCACAATAGAAGAGGCAATCGAGAAAGGCAGAAAATTAATCGAATCAGCAAATAATTAGTTTACTGGTTTATTAGTTCATTGGTTCATTAGTTTATTAGTTAGTTTAATTATAAATTAAAAAATGTTCATAGAGATTCTAACCCCGGATGAAACAATATTTACCGGTGAAGTAAAATTAGTTCAGTTACCGGGAACTACAGGTTCTTTCGAGATATTAAACCGTCATGCTCCCCTGATTTCTACCTTAAAGCAAGGGATAGTTAAAATTATTGATAACAATAATGAAAAGAAGCTATTCGATATAAAAGGTGGCGTTATAGAAGTTCTGAATAATAATGTTATTTTACTTGCTCAATAAAATTATCCTAATCCTAATTTAAGCTTTAAATAGTTTATTTCACAGCAGCTTAAAACTAACTTTACGTATTGATATTAAAATTTTACTAATTTTACATATTGTATAAGTTATACATTATATTATAAAGTAAATTTAAACTATGAAATATATGAATAGATTGGTGTTAATTGGATTATGCTTGCTAATCATTATGGCATGTAAACAAAAAACTCAAACCTCAGTTCAGAAGGAAGAAATCAAGGTTAAAAAAACAGAAGTTGTGAATAAAGGGGATGTTAAATTCGAGGATTATTTTCTTGATAAAACAATGCGGGTTGATTATTTTCATAGCGGGACTGCTGCGGAAGAACATTTCGCAATTGACAGGATTGTGTCTGATGGAAAATGGTCAGGCAGTAAAAATAACCTGATTGATAAGATGGAAATGGGTTTGTATTTCTTTGAGGTTATTGATAAAGAAACAAAAGTTTTGCTTTATTCAAGGGGATTTGCAAGTATATTCGGTGAATGGCAAACCATTCCGGATGCAAAAAAAGTGTGGGGCACTTTCAGCGAATCTATTCGTTTTCCATGGATAATTAAACCCGTAACAATTATACTGAAAAAACGTGATGCTCAAAATAAGTTCCAGCCTATCTGGACAACAGATATTGACCCTGCATCCAGACAAGTTAATCCTGCTGACAAAATCAGCACTCTCAAGACAGACATTATTTTAGAAAACGGAGCCCCTTCAGAAAAACTGGATATTGTCATTTTGGGTGACGGGTATTCGAAAACAGAAATGCCTAAATTTTTGAAAGACGCAAAACGCTTGTCTAATGCTTTACTTGCAGCAGAACCATTTAAAACTAACATAAAAGATATAAATATTCGTGCTATAGAAACTCCCTCTGAAACTTCAGGAGTAAACAAACCGCATCCTGGTGTTTTTAAACGCACTCCTTTATCAGTCAGCTATGGAAGTTTTGATTCCGAACGATATATACTCACTTACGACAACCGGACAATCAGAGATGTTGCATCCGAGGTTCCATATGATTTTATGGTCATTCTTGTGAACGAACGAACTTACGGCGGAGGAGGAATATATAATCTGTACACTACATTATCATCAGACAATAAG
The DNA here is from genome assembly GCA_964564355.1 of uncultured Bacteroidales bacterium. GTDB lineage: Bacteria > Bacteroidota > Bacteroidia > Bacteroidales > JAGODS01 > CAZMDE01. Next base: position 4,448 of record CAZMDE010000257.1, read on the forward strand.
TATTCAGAATATATCATGATTCATGAACTTGGGCATCATATGGCAGCATTAGCAGATGAATATTACACATCATCAGTT
>CAZMDE010000258.1:0-1538 GCA_964564355.1 uncultured Bacteroidales bacterium
GGTCTGTCGCTTGAAAAATAAATTTCAGTTCCATCGGCAGTTACACTTATTTTTCTTTCATTGTTATCAGAATTAACAGCATTGTTTAATTTTGTGAGGTTTTCACATCTATCTTCACCTAAACGGCAACTATAAATATCTCCATGCCCTTTTTCTTTTATTTGTAAAAATAATTCTTCTCCATCAGGTGATAGTCCTGCAAGTACAATTTGAGAACTATTAATTGGAGATTTGAAGGTAATTGGTTTAATTGTTTGCCATCTGCCAATCTGTTTATGAGAAACCATAATTTGAATTATGGAGTCTAAAATATTGTTTTTATTATAATAAATAACTCTGTTAAAGTAAAGATTTGCATCATCTGCAGATATAAAAGGATTATACTCTGAGTTATTAGTATTTATTGGAGAGCCAATATTTTGAATATTTACCTTAAGGGAATCAGAATAAATAGATTGAGATTCTTTGCATATTTCTATCATTCTTTTAGCAAATTCATAATTTTTATCAGTAATATTTGAGTTTTGTAAATATTTTTCATCATACAGATGAACATATTTTTCAAAACAGCGTAAAGCTTTTTCAAATTGGTAATTTGTATGATACAAGGACCCCAGGTCAAGATATATGTTATCCGGCACCCTGTTGTACCTTGATTTTAAAACATATTCAAGATATGGTATGCCTTTTTGTTTATTATATTTCTTATATAAATAACACATACCAATATGGTATTTTACCAGAATTTTTATTTCAGGAATGCGATTATTATCTACAATGTATTTGTTTTCAATAGGATTTTTTATTAATTGTTCTGTAGGAATAGAATCCAGATATGAAAATGAATTAAGAGCTTTATCAAATTCTTCTCTTGAGAAATATTTTAAGGCAGCCTGAAATACTCTTTTATTATATTTATAGTTTCTTTGAGAATGCAAAGAAAGCGAAGAAATGAAAATGATAATAATAATCAATATATTTAAGTGTTTTTTCACTCTTTTTTCTTATTAAAAATTTTGTATAAGTTAAATGTTTAATTGAATAAAAGGCAAATATAAAAAAACTATTTTGATTTTGATGATTAATTCGTATTTTTTTATACCCATAATAATCTATTTAATATCAATGTTTTATATTGTTAAGTATAATAAAAACCGAATGCTATATTTTGTTTTTAAAGATTACAGAGTTAATCTATTTTCATTTATATTGTAATAATTTTATTAATAAAGGTTTAGAAAATATCATCACATTATATAAAATAAGTATATTTGTATAATTTAATTATTTACAACAAATAAAAATGAAAAAGGCGGCATTGATAACCGGAGGATCTGACCGAATCGGCAAAGCAATTGCTTTATCATTAGCTGATTTAGGTTATCATATTGCTTTACATTATAGTTCTTCAGCTGAAAAGGCAGAACAAACAAAGTTGGAAATAAAAGCAAAAAAAGTAGAATGTGAAATATTTAAAGCGAATTTAAACAATACCTCAGAAGTCATCAAGTTGTTTGAAGATATCAGGAAAATATTTG
>CAZMDE010000258.1:1548-4490 GCA_964564355.1 uncultured Bacteroidales bacterium
TATATACACAATTGATAATTTTAATAATGTCAATTTTAGAGCACCTTATTTACTGTCAAAATTGTTTGCAAACTATTCAAAACGCGGATTGATTATTAATTTGCTTGATGCAATGATTACAAAAAATTACAGTAAAAGTTTTGACTATTTACTTTCAAAAAAAGCATTAGGAGAATTAACTAAAATGAGCGCAAAAGTTTTAGGACCAGATATAAGGGTTAATGGAATTGCTCCGGGTATTATTTTAGCTCCAAAGGGGAAAGAAATTGATTATATATCAGAGATGGCACAAAAAATACCATTGAGAAAAACAGGTTCAATTTATAATATCACTGATACAGTAAAATATTTTGTGCAAAATGATTACATTACAGGTCAAATTATATATGTTGACGGAGGGAAAAACTTATAAAATAATTAATATATGGAAAATAAATTAATAGAAATAAATGTAAAAGAATTACGGTTGAGAACCATAATTGGTATAAATGATTGGGAAAGAGACCAAAAACAGGATGTAGTTATATCTTTATCCTATAAATACAACGCTGCTAAAGCCATTAAAAATGATGACATAAAGCAAGCTAATAATTACAAAACATTAACTAAAAAAATTATCTGCCTTGTTGAAGGTTCGTCATTTAATCTATTGGAAACCTTATGTGATAAGATTTTTGAATTGATAAGTGAAGATAAAAATTTGAAAGATATTGTTGTAATTGTTGAAAAACCAGGTGCTTTAAGATTTACGGATAATGTTTATGTTAAAATGACTTCTGATAACAAAAATTAGCTTAATCAAGAGAACTTATATTAAAATATTTTTGCAAAAAATAACATTAAATAATGTTGTAATCGGGCTTGGTTCAAATATCAATCCTGAAGAAAATATCAGCAAGTCTAAAGCTGAATTGAATAAAATAGCTAACATTATCGGGCAATCTGAATTTTTATATACAAAACCATTATTATATACTAACCAGCCGGATTTTTTAAATGGTGCTATTTTAATTCAGACATCTTTGGGTATTTCAGAACTAAAAGAGAAACTCTCAATTATTGAAAAAAAACTGGGTAGAATAAGAGGAGAATTTAAAAATAATCCGAGAACTATAGATTTAGACATAATTGTATTCAATAATCAAATTGTTCATAAAGACATATTTGATAGAGAGTTCTTACAAAAAGCTGTAAAAGAACTTTTACCTGACCTTGAAATCCTTTAATCTACAAATAAACTAATGAACTATTTCTCAAATACCAGTACATCAGGATAAGCTCCTAAATCCCTAAGAGCTTTTAGTATATCTTTCATAAATTGTTTTGGACCGCATAAGTAAAATGGCTGATTAAAATCTTTTATTTTTTCTTTCAGGAAAGTAGAGTCAATAATCCTGTTTTCATATTCGGGGGTTTTTTCTTCCGTAATTGTTTTAATAAAATTATTACCCAGCATCAGGGTAAATTCTTCATTCAGGATAATATCCTTAGAGGTCCTGTTTGAAAAAATCAAACTATTACCCTTTAACTGATTGTCTTTTAGTAATTGGCGGAAAATAGCGATGAAAGGCGTAACTCCTGCTCCACCAGCAATAAATGTACCGGGTCCCCTATAGGTAATTGTTCCCCATATATCCCTGATAATTAATTCATCCCCGGGCATAACCTTACCTAATTTATTTGTTATTCCATCATGATCTGTATAAATTTTAATAGTAAATTCAAGATAAGGTTTTTCATTTAAAGAAGTGAAAGTAAAAGGTCTTTTTTCCTCCCTTAAATCGGGCGTATTAATTGATATTTCTGTTGCCTGTCCTGGGTTGTATATATAACCCTCCGGTTTTTCCAATGTAAATCGTCTTACATTATGGGTTACCCATTCTGTAGCAAGGATTTTTACTATATGTGTTTCCATAAAACAATTTTTATAAATTAATTACAAATAACAAAGTTAATGCTGAATATTAAATTATTCATTATAAAATTCGTTAAAAAATATTATTTGACAAAATTTTCTAATTTCCAGTAACTAAGCGTAGAGTTTTTATGAGGTTCTATGTTTTTTAAATTATATTTGCGAATAACTAAGCGTAGCGGTCTCATGAGCTCCTAAGTTTTTAAAATCATTTTTGTGAATAAATATCATACAGCACATCGTTAATTTCTTGATATGAGTTTAGGGTAACAAGCTTTAACCTATATGGTTTGAAATCAGGTATCCCTTTGAAATAATTACCATAATGCTTCCTAAATGTCAGTATTCCGGTTCTCTCTCCTTTTAGTTTGATAGTTTCCTGTAGGTGCATTCGACATATTTCTACTCTTTCTGACACAGATGGTTCAGGTAATAAATTTGAGGTTTTGTAATAATGTTTTATCTGTTTAAATATCCAGGGATTACCAATAGCAGCTCTTCCTATCATTACAGCATCTACATTGTATTTTTTTTGCATTTCAACAGCTTTTTCAGGGCTATCAATATCTCCATTACCAATAACAGGTATAAATATATGCTTGTTATTTTTAACTTCGCCTATTAAAGTCCAGTCGGCTTCACCCTTATACCCCTGAGCTTTGGTTCTTCCATGAATTGTAATTGCCTTTATTCCCGTATCCTGCAATCTTTCTGTAATTTCCAGTATATTTTTATGCTTATCATCCCAGCCAAGTCTTGTTTTTACAGTAACTGGAAGTTTTATAGCATTTACAACAGCGGAAGTTATATCAACCATTTTATCAATATCATTCAAAAGACCTGCTCCACTACCCTTACCTGCAATTTTTTTTACCGGACAGCCAAAGTTTATATCTATTAGATCTGGTTTTGCTGCCTCAGCTATTATTGCAGCTTCTCTCATTGAATCTTTATTATTACCGAATATCTGAATTCCTATTGGTTTTTGCTCTTCAGATAAAAGAATTTTTTCTTTAGTCCTGTCAAC
>CAZMDE010000259.1:0-4461 GCA_964564355.1 uncultured Bacteroidales bacterium
AATATATTCTTTAGGTTGGTTATTTGCATCCTTCTGATAAAAGTTTGTTCTTTGCATATATTAAAGATGATAATCTTAATGTAACTTTTATAAATGCAGCAAACAGCTCAGCAACACTGCAAATATTTAATACTCTTGGACAAAATATTATAACACGTCAAATATTAACTACTAACTATACATTACCAACTAATAATTTATCAAAAGGCACATATATTGTCAGGTGTATTACTAATAGCAGGACTTATACTGAAAAAATCAGTATAAATTAAAACAAGTATTGTTTTATTTTAATTCGAACCCGTAAGGTTTAAGGGTCCTTGCGGGTTTTTTTTATTTGCAGTTAAAATAATCAGCTAATTGGATAAAGCTTCATTGCTGATAATTATTAGCAAGGAAAACATTTCATATCTTGTCAATCAAAGGAATTACTGAATAAGCTTTTCAATACAACCTATTAATTGCTCAAAATTAACTGTATTAATTGAATAATGCCTCTCTTTTCCCGCCCTGTTTACATCTAAAATTCCGGAAACACGAAGTAATTTCAAATGATGAGACGATGCAGCCTGTTCAATATTAAGTCCTGTATAAATTTGAGTTACATTCATCTTAGGCTTGTCAGTCAACATTTTTATTATTTCTAATCTTTTGGGATGATTAACTGAACTTAATCTTTTAAGCGCTTTTTTAAGTTTCTTTTCATCTAATATTTCTTTTATCATAGTTTTAATATTTAAAGTTTTATATAATGCAAAAATATATTAAAATATTTGAATTACAAATATTTTCTTCAACTATTTATTGAAACATAAAATAATTTGCATAATGTAAATGATTACTCTTTATATGTGTTTGTTTACTCATCCAATTTGAATAATTAATTTGCTTATCAGTAAAAACACCTAATCAATTTAACCCTTAACAACAATATTATTAATTACAATTTATTGTTTATCAATGATTTTAATTAAAAACCATTGTTTTTTTTCATATATATGAAACATATATTCAATTTAGTCGTAATAAGGGTTATTACTTATTTTTTATTACGTAGAATTACCTATAAATAAATAATTAAATCATATTTCAAACAACTATTAACTTCAATCTTATTAAATTTATGAAAAAGCAAGTATTTTTAATAGCTGCATTATTAATGATAGCTATTGCAGGAAAAATTGTTGCACAGCCAACAATCAGTTCATTTACGCCGGCTTATGGAAAAGCAGGTGATGCTGTAACAATTAACGGTACAAACTTTAACACTACTGCTGCTAATAACATTGTTTATTTTGGCAGTACTAAAGCAACTGTTAATACAGCTTCTTCAACACAACTTAGTGTTACTGTTCCATCATGTTCAAAATTCGGTCCCATTACTGTGACCAATTCTTCTACAAACCTGACCGGTTTTAGTTCGGGACTATTTTTCCCGACCTTTGACGGAGGTGGAAACAATACATTAACTATCAGTAAAGCTCAGGCAATAACAGTACCGGCAGCACAATGGTTTGTGAAGCTTGCCGATATGGATGGTGACGGTAAAGTTGAACTTGTTGCATTAAACCAGGAAGGCAAAGTAAGGGTTTTTCCTAACAATAGTACAACAGCTAACCCAAGCTTTAATGCTTCAGGAGTTGTAACAATTACTGATGATACTTATAATAAGTCTATGCAATTAGTAGATATTGATGGTGATGGAAAACTCGATATAATTACTTCTGGTTCCTCACGCAAAACAAATGTTCACCTCAACACTTCAACGCCGGGTTCATTGTCTTTCACCAGTAAAGCTTTTTCTGTTTCTGATGCTGATTCAGATTATGGTTTTGCTGTAGCTGATATAGATATGGATGGAAAACCTGATATATTATATTTCAGCAATAATAACTGGACACTTGCAGTTTTAAGAAACACTTCTACAGTTGGAAGCGTTTCGTTTGCTGCTGCTGTATCAATAAGTCATACAGCTATAGGTTCAACCCGTGCAATATCAACAGCAGATGTTAATAATGATGGTAAGCCTGATGCGATTATTGGAAGCGGAAGCAAAAAAGTCGAAATATTAATTAATACATCAACTACTGGAAGTATATCATTCAATGACTGGGGAGAATTAACTTCTACAAATTTATCAACAGGATTTGCTTATGCATGCGATTTCGACAGCGACGGTAATTTAGATATTGTTTCTGCTGGTTATTCCGGTTCGGGCTCTAATTATATTACTGTTTGGAGAAATACCATTTCTGGCGGTACATTAAGCTTTGCCGCAGAACAGAATTTCTCACAAGGCAGCGATGGAAATATCGAGCAATTATCATTTGCTGATATGAATGGGGATAATATAATTGACGTGCTTGGAGGTAACTATGGTATGTATCATAAATGGATGAGAAATACAAGCACTTCAGGCAGCATCAGCTTCTCTGTAGTGACCAATCTTAATGCAGGAGGATTCTATTTAGGCGACAGGCGTATTGAAGCAGGAGATGTTGACGGTGACGGTCGTCCTGATTATGTTGCTGGAGATGGTGGTTACAACGTATATGTTTTCAAAAACGGTAGCGGCATAGTATCTCCGTCTGATGCAGGTATAACTGCTGTTACAGCTCCTTCAAATCCCGGATGTGCTGGTACTCAGAATGTAAATGTAACTTTAAATAACTACAGCTTAAATACACTTAACAGCGTAAAAATTGACTGGTCAATAAACGGAGTTGCTCAGACACAGAAAAACCTGCCTGCAGCTAATCTCGCAGATGGAGGTTCTTCTTCAGTCACATTGGGAACTTATAACTTTGCAGCAGGCACAACTTATGCAATTATTGCTACTACAACCTTACCTAATGGTGAAACAGACAATAACACAGCAAACGACGGATATACTTTAAGCAATATTACAATAAACAGCATTCCAACAGCTAACGCAGGTAATGACCAGACTATAATATCCGGTCAGACCACTGACCTGACAGCTACTGGAGGCGGAACATACAGTTGGAGCAATGGCGGAAGTTCAGCTACTATATCTGTAAACCCTAATGTAAATACTACATATACAGTAACAGTAACAACAAGTGGTTGCAGTGCAACAGACCAGGTTATTATAAGCGTTAATGAATCAAATGTTTGGTCTGCCGGTGCTCATAGTAATAACTGGAATACTGCTTCAAACTGGGCAGGAAATACTATTCCTACAAGTTCTATGGATATCAGCATTCCTGCAAATCCTGCTGGAGGAAACTTCTTCCCTACTGTTAACATTGCTAATGCCGTATGCAGAAACCTGGCTATCGCTGCTGGAGGTTCTTTGAATGTTCCAACTGGAAATACTCTTACATTAAGCGGATATCTTGATAACAGCGGCAGTTCTAATCTCGGACTGGGAACAGTTGTTTTCGGTGGTTCAGATTATCAGTCAATTTACGGAACTAACTCATTCTATAACTTAACAATTAACAACTCTAACGGTGTAGGTTTATCTGGAACATCTACAGTAAGCAATATACTCAAATTAACATCCGGATCACTAACTACCTGGGGCGGAACTCTTACTTTAAAATCTACTGCAAGTAAAACAGCTATCATTTCAGGAACTGGAACAGGAAATATCTGGGGAGATGTTAATGTACAAAGATATTTTGGAGTTGTAACCGGTTATTATTATCTTTCAAGTCCTGTTCAGGGTACTTTCCAGCAGGTTGCAAACAATATGGCTGTTATAGGATGGGGCACTGAATATAAATCAGGTGGTTGGAGCAATTTATGGAAATACGATGAAACAGACATTTCCCAGGTTTCTCATCCTGATGGTGTCAGGATGAATGGATGGGTTACTCCTGCTAATTCTAATGTAGATTTAACCCCTATGGAAGGTATTGCAGTTTATACTGATGCTAATAAAACCTTTACTTTTAACGGTTGGGTTAATAATGGCACAATCAATATTCCACTGACAAACACTTCTTCAGTAGGTGCTGGTGGAAGCTCTTTTGATGACGGATGGAATCTTGTTGGAAATCCTTATCCTTGTCCAATTGACTGGGATGCTGCTTCAGGATGGACAAAAACTAATGTTGCCAATGCTTTATATTTCTACAGTGCTTCAGGAGAATACAAAACATATATTAATGGTATTGGTGCTCCATCAGGAGTAAACGGAATAATTGCTTCCGGACAAGGCTTCTTCGTTAAAGCTATTGACAACGGAATGCTCGGTGTTACAAATGCTGTTAGAGTTGACAATACTAATCCGACTTTTTATAAAAAAGACAACGACAAACAATTATTAAGACTTAAATTATCATCTAACAACGAATACGACGAAACAGTAGTTTATTTTGATGATAATGCTAAGCAACAATACAACCCTTCTTTAGATGCTTTTAAATCAATGAACATGAATGAATCACACCCTAACATTTATTCTGTTAAAGCAAATAAAGATAAACTGTC
>CAZMDE010000260.1:0-4440 GCA_964564355.1 uncultured Bacteroidales bacterium
TCCTGTATAGCATTAAATGTATTTTTGAAATACTCAGTATTTTTAACTGTGGGAACTGAAGTGCCCATTTTATTAATGACCTGTGAGAAGCTGCTTCCGCCTAATTGAAATTCATCACCCGAAAAATCAATGTAAAATAAGAATGAATCGGCATCAGCTTTGAGAACAGGGCTGACAACCTTTCTGATATCAGTAACTTCGCCTGCAGCAGTGATTATGACAGTTCCCGGTGAGATTACAAGCTCACCGTCAGGATACTTCTGAGTCATGGATAATGAGTCTTTTCCTGTAGGTATGTTAATGCCAAGGTTGATTGCAAAATCGCTGATTGCCTCAACTGCTTTGTAAAGCCGTGCATCTTCACCTTTGCTTCTGGATGCCCACATCCAGTTCGCACTAAGAGATATTCCCTTAATTCCATCTTTTATCGGAGCCCAGATAATATTTGTTAAAGCTTCTGCAACAGAAAGCACGGAACCTGCATCAGGAGCTATCAGCCCGCTGACAGGTGCATGTCCGAGCGAGGTTGCAATCCCGCTTTTCCCTTTATAATCAAGTGCGACAACAGCTACATCATTAAGAGGTAATTGAATGCTTCCTGTAGTCTGCTGACGGGCAACTTTGCCTGTTACTGATCTGTCAACTTTATTAGTAAGCCAGTCTTTACAAGCAACTGCCTCAAGCTGTAGAACATTCTCAAGATATTCATTGAGCTTTGAAATATTATATTTTAATTCTTCATGGAGCCCCGGGTTAGTAGTATCTTCAATTATAGTTTTTGGAGGATTGCCAAACATGTCGTCAAGAGTAAGATCAACGGGATTGATTTTTTTTCTCCTGTCCTCAAAAATAAGCTTCTGGTCACCGCTTGTTTTGCCGACAACATAGATTGGTGCTCGTTCGCGTTCAGCAACTTTTTTTAGAAGCTCAGCATCTTTGTCTTTGATGATGAGACCCATTCTTTCCTGGGATTCATTTCCAATAATTTCCTTAGCTGAAAGAGTGGTATCGCCAATAGGAAGCTTGTTAATGTCAATGTTTCCGCCTGTAGCTTCCACAAGCTCTGAAAGGCAATTGAGGTGACCACCTGCGCCGTGGTCGTGAATTGAGATTATGGGATTATCCGAAGTCTCAGCCATTGCGCGTATTGCATTATAGACTCTTTTCTGCATTTCAGGATTAGACCTTTGAACAGCATTAAGTTCAATTGCATTAGTATATTCGCCAGTAGCTACAGATGAAACTGCTCCTCCGCCCATACCAATCCTGTAATTATCACCACCAAGAACAACAATATCTTCATTTTTAACAGGAGTGTCTTTTAAAGAATCTTCCTTCCTGGCAAAGCCAACGCCACCAGCAAGCATGATGACCTTATCATAACCATATTTCTTCTGTTCAGTAAAATGCTCGAATGTAAGCACACTTCCGCAAATGAGCGGCTGTCCGAATTTATTACCAAAGTCGCTTGCTCCATTTGAAGCTTTAATCAATATATCTTCTGGACTATGATACAACCATTTCCTTGGTTTTGAATTCTGTTCCCATCTTCTGTCGGGCAAAAGTCTCGGATAGGAAGTAATATAAACAGCTGTGCCAGCTAAAACAATTCCTCCTTTACCACCAGCTATTCTGTCTCTTATTTCTCCACCCGCACCTGTAGCTGCGCCATTAAAAGGTTCAACTGTTGTAGGGAAGTTATGTGTTTCAGCCTTGATGGATAAAACAGACTGAATATCTTTAACAATAAAATAGTCAGGTTTGTCTTGAGACTCAGGGGCAAACTGTTCTATTATAGGACCTTCTATAAACGCACAATTATCTTTATACGCAGATATCAGACTATTTTTATTGACTTTAGATGTCTTTTTAATTAAATCAAATAATGATGATGTTTTTTCAATGCCATCAATTATAAACCTGCCATTGAATATCTTATGTCTACAATGTTCCGAATTTACCTGAGAAAAGCCAAAAACTTCGCAATCTGAAAGCTTTCTGTTCAGACGTTTGCTAAGTTGCTCAAGATATTTAACTTCATCATCATTTAAAGCAAGTCCCTGTTGACCATTGTAGCTGCGAATATCATCTATATATAATAATGGTTCAGCAGTTTTATTGAGCGTGAAAACATCCTGGTTAAGATTGATATATAAAGCTTGGAGCATGGGGTCAAATTGGAAGCTGGAAGCTGGAGGCTGGAAACTGGAGATAAAAGTGAATTCTTCAATTCTTGATATTCCTGCAATGCCCATGTTCTGAGTAATTTCAACAGCATTTGTGCTCCATGGTGTGAGCATTTCCTTGCGGGGACCTATAAAATACCCTTCGACTGTATCCTTATCAAGATAAATAGCATTGCTGAATAACCAATGCAATTTATCTATGTCTGTGTTGTTTAATTTGTTTGCAGACTGAACAGCAAATATATTTGATGCGGAATTCTTAAAAAATAATATCATTTCGATATATAATTATGAGGGACAAAAATATTAATTATATAGCTGGGTTTGACTAAATGTTATTAACTATTAATAAATTTGATTATTACACAATAAATAAGTTTTGCTTTAATACCCTTTGAATTATTATTTTTGCAAATGATTTATACGATATACGATCAAGTCAAAAATTAATTAAGTTGAAGAAACTACACATACTTGTTCTTAAATCTTATCTGGGTCCATTTATAATGACCTTTTTTATTGCATTATTCATTTTGCTAATGCAATTTTTATGGAAATATATAGATGATCTTGTAGGAAAAGGGCTTCAATGGTATGTAATAGCTCAATTATTATTTTACGCATCTTCCACGTTTGTTCCACTTGCACTTCCGCTTTCTGTTTTATTATCATCATTAATGACATTTGGAAATTTCGGAGAGAGATATGAACTTGTTGCAATGAAATCAGCAGGTATTTCATTAAGAAACACAATGAAACCTTTGGTTTTTACAGCAATTTTAATATCTGTCGGAGCATTTTATTTTTCTAATGATGTTTTGCCTGTTGCCAATTTAAAGATGAGGGCATTGCTTTATGATGTACGAGAACAAAAGCCAGCTGTAAGCATAATGGAAGGGGTTTTTTATAATGGTATAGAAGATTATGTGATAAGAGTTGGGAGTAAGGAAAAGGACGGAAAAACGATAAATAATGTAATAATATTTGACCATACTGACAGGATGGGAAACAATAATATGACCCTTGCAGAACGTGGAACAATGGAATTTACAGAAGACAAGCGCTTTTTAATATTTAATCTGTATAATGGCGTCAATTATTTAGAAGACCTGAACAGCAGAAAGAAAGAAGAAAGACGACCATTACAAAGAACAACCTTTAAAGAGCAGTATGTCAGAATTGACTTATCTGAGTTTGCACTAACACGAACAAGCGAAGAATTCTTTAAGGGAAATTATACAATGCTTAATCTCCATCAGTTAAATATAGTTTATGATAGTTTAAGAAGAAATCTGAATAAAAATAATGAAAAATTTTCTAAAAAGTTTACAAGAGATTTCTTATTTTATTATTCAAATAGCGGGAAGCCAAGAAGCAAGAAAGAAAACAAAATAATTAAAAACAATGTACAAGTATTGAAGAACAATTTACTATCAGAAGCAATTAATCAGCCGTCAAAATTCAATAGTCAGCAAACAATAATCAGTGTAAGTCAGGATTCTGTATACAAACAAATAAAAGATCAGAAAATAAAGGAAAATATAATAGCTAATTTTGATAAGAAGGAACAATTCGGTATTATAGAAACAGCAATAGAAATATCCAGAAGAGCAAAAGAAAATATATTTTTCGAAAATATGGACATTATAAACAAAGTGAAAATAATAAACAGGCATTTGGTAGAATATCACAGGAAGTTCACTTTATCAATAGCATGTCTTATCTGTTTTTTAATAGGAGCTCCTTTAGGAGCTATAATCCGCAGAGGTGGATTCGGATTACCAGTAGTAGTATCTGTTTTGTTTTTTTTATTTTATCATGTTATTTCGATAATAGGTGAGAAGTTTGCAAAAGAAAGTGTGTTTCCTGTTTATATAGGGATGTGGATTTCTACATTTGTAATGCTTCCAATCGGGGCATTGATAGCATACAAAGCTATAACAGATTCACCAATACTTGATGCTGAAATATGGACAAGATTCTTTAAAAAATTGTATCTGATTAGAAAAGAGAAAAAAATAGGGAATAGGGAGTAGGGAGAAATTTATTTATAAATCTTTAAATGAAAATACTGCAATTCTGTCATAAATCACCTTTTCCACCTAAAGAAGGAGGTCCTATTGCGATTAATAATATAACACAGGGGTTGATAGAAGCAGGTCATAGTGTTAAAGTTTTTGCTATAAGCACTCCAAAGTGTAAGATAAATCATGAATTATTATTTAGTAATTACGGAATTGAGTGGGAGAATTAT
>CAZMDE010000261.1:0-363 GCA_964564355.1 uncultured Bacteroidales bacterium
GAAAATTAAACATTGAAGTGCTACAATAAAAGTGCTTTTACTCATATACAGGATACCACATTTTATTCACACTTATACTATATAAAACTATTAATAAAGATAAAATAAATGCCAAAGCCTTCTTAAATGATTTCTTCATAAACGTATCCCCTCGTATAAAATGTTTACAGGGCATTTTTTGCCGTTTTTTTAACCCAAAAGTCCCCGTAAAATCTTCAAGGTTAGTATTTAAATTTGGGATAATTGAATGGATCTTAGCGGAATGAGATTAACCCAAATTTTGCGAAAAGTTTTTATATAGTCCAACAAAATTTCTATGTCTATAAAATGGCCATGGTTTTTGTCCTTTTCGCAGATTATATA
>CAZMDE010000261.1:373-4411 GCA_964564355.1 uncultured Bacteroidales bacterium
GTTATATATAGAACCTTATACTATCTTTTTTCTTCTGAATATAAAGAATGCTGCTAAGCCTAGAATGATAACTAATAAGCCGCCAATAGAACCAAAGAACAATGTCTTGTTCTGATAATATTGAACGAATGCATTGCTGTTTACAAGGAAATTTTCAATGGTTGTAGTGTTTGGATTTCCTGCTTCGTCAATATAACTTACAACTAATATCTGTCTATTGAAGTCGCTTGGAATAGTCAATTCAAACTTATTTGATGTATCTGTGTTTTCCAGTGATGTTCCTGTTATAACCTTATCATTTAACTTAAACTCAACTGATTTTAGTTTAATGTTGTCAGAAACCGCTACCGTAACCTTAACACTATCTGCACTATACATTTTATCCTTTTCAATCCCAGAAACTGCTGCTGTCGGTTTAGTATTATCAATTGCAAAGGATACTAAATTACCGCTTTGAGCTTCATCGTCACTACTGTTTGCATTATTTGCTTCATCCTTGTTTTTCAAAGTGGTGATATATTTACCATCCTCTTTGTAGTTTACCGCTTTAACAGTGTAAGTATATTCACTCCATTTACCTTTATTTTCTATTGGAGAAATTGTATAATCCGTACCGGAAACTAGCTCTTTAATGTTGCAATTTCGGCTAACTGATAAACTGTTAGTATCGCTTGTCACCTTATTTGGATTAATCTCACGAACTACAACATCTTGAACATTCTTGAAATAACCGCCATTTACAGTGTCCAAACCTTTAAGGTCGAATGTTGAGCCAAAACGGTTTACAGAAAATTCAACCAGACCGGATTCAATTTCATTCCCAGCCTTGTCTTTAATTTTTACCGAAATGGTATAAATATCGTCTTTTGCTTTTTCATTAGTAAAGTTTGGGAAGGTATAAGTTCCACCCCTATTATCAGTTGAATATACCCACGCCCCATTTAATGCTACGGTGCCGTTCTTTGCACCCTTGAGGATAATAGTAACACTATTAGGATCATAATTATTATCCGTTACTGTAATTTTCGGGGCTACTGTTGAGCCCGCACCATTGACATAATTCGTGATGCTAATTTCTTTGATGTTTTTCGGCAACACAGGCATTGTTCTGTCCACAAAGAATATCTGCTCAGCAAAATCAGTAGCTTTATTGCCTGCAAGGTCTGAATATGCTACTGAGAATGTATATCTTCCATCATCTGTGAAAGTAATAGTAGCTGTATGGACATCCCCTTCAGTTGTCCATCCACTAAGATTTGGTGCGTCAAAAACCGCATAAGTGCCGGTGGTGTTATTTTCCACTTTTACATTAACTTTAAAATCAGTTGCTTGCCAGTTATGCTCAGAAACTTTAATAGTTGCAGTTCTGATAGCTTTATAGTAGTTCGTGTTTTGTGCATCATTGTTGTCATAAGTAACTTCAATAATTGGAGTTGTTTTATCAATTGTAAATTCATCCTTACGATTGTAGGCAGCCTTATTGCCAGCAAGGTCAGTATACGCAACTTCTAAGGTGTAATCACCATCTGTGGTATATGGTATCGTCATTGTGTGCATAGTCCCATTTGATGAAAAACTTGGAGTAATATTTTGATTTGCTCCATCTTTGGTCGACGTAATAATAACTTCATCATTTTTAAAGTTTAATTCTTCAATTGCAATAGTTGCTGTTCTGTTTGCTTTAAAGTAGTTTGTGTTTTCAGCTGTGTTATTATCATATTCAATGGTAATAACGGGCTTTGTAACGTCAATTTTATACTCTACTTTAAAGGTTTGCATGAGCATGCGAGGATTACCGGCATTATCTTTATACTCAGCTTTAATTTCTACATTGTTGTTATTATTTCTTTCTGCGTTTACTGTTACTGTTTTTCTCCACTCTGGTAATAATTCATTATTAGAAGTTTTTTCAAAAGTTTCTGTAACGGGATCCGCAGAACCGATTGTATAGGTTACTGTATTGATGCCTGAATAATCATCTTTAATATAAAGATCAACTAAGACATCACTTTTATAGAAGCCATTTGCGTTAGGCTGTGTTTGAGGTGTAATAGACATTTCATAGTTACTATCATGAAGTGTTTCCCCCTCTATAATAAGCCCGCGAGATTCTAAATAGTTTGTTTCATTTTTTGATAAGTCCATAGCCTTCACATACACATAACCTTTAAAGTCAGGTGCTATATCAAATTTTACTACCTGCTGAGATTTATTTACCCCAATGTTGTCAACCTTAACCTCTGTTCCCATCACTGTCTTGTTTTCGGTTGTGTAGTAGGTAATGCTTTCAACACCTGCAGTTGCATCTGTAATTGTAATAGTTACTTCAATAGTTTCATTTGCGAAAAAACCAAATGATATGAAGTTAATAAACTTAGCAACAATTCCGTCGTTTTTCTTAGTAAACTCAATATTGTTTTGTGCAGATACTGGGTTCATCTTATCCACAATAAATGTAATAGTAGCAACACTTGAACCATAAGTTACAGCAGTATTAACATTTGCTGCAAGGTCAGTATAACTAATATCAAATGTGTAATTTGCATCTGATGTGTAGCTAATGGTAGCAATATGAACATCACCACTGCTTGAAAATGCACTAATTGTTGGAACTGCAGCTAAAATATCATTGCCTAATACATCTTTTGCGGTAATGTTTACCACAACTTCATCAGCTTTAAAGTTATGTTCTGTAATTGTCACTGTTGCTGTTCTGTTCGCTTTAAAGAAACTTATATTCTGGGCTGTATTGTTATCGTAGCTTACTGCTATTGTTGGTGCAGTTTTGTCTATGGTAATATTGTTTTTGGTGTATTGGCTCATTACATTACCAGATTCATCAGTGTAATCAATGATAATATCATAATCTCCTTCATCAGTTAGCTTAACAACCTTAGTCCAAACACCATCATTATTCGCCCAGTCAGTCACAACTGTTGGTGTGTAAGCTACTGTATCATTTTTTACAGTCATAACAAATTCATCTTTAAAAAAGTTCGCCTCTGTTACTGTAATTGTTGCTGTAACGTCACCTTTGTAGTAATCTCTTCCGCCTTCTGTTCTGTCTGCTGTGTTGTAGCTTACAGATATTGTTGGTGTTATGCTATCTACTGTTACTTTATCATCCGTATTAGTTGTTTCGTTTCCTGCATAGTCTATTGCTGTCGCAGTGATTTGTCCGTAGAACTCTTTTGATACGTTGAATGAAATGCTATATTCGTTTGTTGCTCCTTTTTGAACTGCATTAACAGTTTCACCTTGATTATTAACAGCGGTTTTATCTTTTCCGGTTGTCCCGTCTGCCGCCCACTGAATTGTTTTAATTCCACTTATTACATCAGTTGCTTTAATCTCTACATCTACTGTATCTTTAAAGAATATTCCAAAGCTTATGGTATTGATGAATGCTCTAAATCCATTTGTTGAATATTTTATTTGTAGATTGCTTGGAGATGTTTTATCTAAATTATATATTAGTGTTTTAGCTACCGAAATTGAATTGTCTTCATCATCTTTCAAGTAATATGTTATTGTTTTATTTTCACCATCTGTAGTGTCGACATCACCAACTGAGCTTTCCCATGTGCCATCAATTGAATTAGATAAGCTGATCTCATAACCCTCTGGTGCAATTAGTGTTATATCCTCTTTATACCAGCCATCGTCATTGTCTTCTGTGCTAAATGTTGCTACAGCAGCAATGTCCCCTTGTTTGATTTCAAACTGATTTGTATTGACAAAATTAATGGTATAGTTTTCCGCTAAAAAGCCAGTTACCCCATCATCTTTTAATGCTAATGTGTTCTGGTTAATTGTATAAAGCCGAATAGTTTCACCAGCATTTCTTGATAAAGCACCATTAAATGCTGCTTTTTCCGAGCCAATTTCTCCTGTAGCTGTGTAGTCATACTTTGTTGGTTCTGCTTGTCCATAAAGTTTTGATTGATTTGCATCAACTGTTACTGTTATGGTTTCTGCTGTGATGTTTGCAGTGGTTGTTGTTTGCTGATCGGAAGAAGCCAACTTATATTTTCCAGC
>CAZMDE010000262.1:0-2761 GCA_964564355.1 uncultured Bacteroidales bacterium
TAACTATAAAACTGAGTGTTAACAATTCGACCTGAAAAAACCGCACAAAACAGGAAGACACCGTCTTTACATGAGTCGCATGTCATCCCTATTCCTTTATTCATCCCCTGATGAACGTCAGTTTTAGTGGTTTGATTACATGAAATAATCAAAAAAGATGCAAGCATTAACAACACTAATTTTTTCATAAAACTTTAAATTATTTGTTATTAATTCATTGAGAATATAAATAACTATTTCCCTTTTCTCGATTTATTCCTTTTTTCTTTATTAGAACATTTCTTATTCATTCCACAGCAATAATTTCCCTTGTCTGAATAGTTCTTATCGAAGTACTGTTTCTGATTCTCATCAAGCAAGTTGCTAACTTCATCATGGTGTTTACTGCATTTATCTGCCATCTGCTTGCTGATTGCATCTTTATCAGCCACATTCGATGCATTTCTTTTTTTGTCTCTCAAAACATTCATTTCATCAAAATGCTTTTTTTGCATGTCAGTAATTTTAGTTTTTTGTTGTTCTGTTAAGCTTGGAATATTGTCATAGCAACAATAAGTTCCTTTGTCTTTTTGCGGATTCTGAGCATTTAACCAGGGAAGCTGAATAAGTCCCATTAATAAAAGCAGATACATTAACTTTGTTCTGCTTAAAAATTGAAAAATCACTTCTTTTTTCATAATTAGTAAAATTTAATGTTAGTAATTTATTGAATTTAAGTTATAAGCTTTTAAATTATATTTTATTTCAACAACATTTAAGTACATTAGGATTTACAGGTTTTCCTAAATCTTCACTATTAAGCCCTTTATATTTTTCTTCTTTGTCATATATTACTCCTAATTTATCAAGCAATGGCTCAACTGCTACCTGGTGAAGTTGTAATCCAATATGCCATGGATTATAACCTAATAACAAGCCTGCAAGTTCCTCATAGGTTAAGACTGGAATACCATAACCGTTACTTCCGTATGTAATACCGTTCATTTCGCTAATAACATATTGCCATCGGTCAAGAAAGAATGTGCAGCCCGGACAGTTTGCAATAATTAAATCAGGATGATAAGGCTGCATTGAATCAAATTTCCTTTTAGAGTTGGCTATAGAATAACCACGGGAGGCTTTAACAAGGTATTGCCTGAAACCAAAACCACAACAATGGCGACGTTCAGGATAATCTACCTGTGCTCCACCCCATTCATCTATCAACCCTGTAAGCACCTGCGGAAACTCTGCTCCGCCTATACCTTTGTCAGGAAATATCTTTGCATAATGACAGCCGACGTGATCAACAACCTTTAATGGTTGTCCGGTAATTCTGTTTACAAGCCTTAACATTGATTTTGCTATAATTTCATTTCGATACTTATAAATTATATCGCTTGTATGAACAAGATTTTTGGGAATATCAAAATCTTTACCTGTTGTAAGCTTTAATACTTCCCTTGTCTTAATAAGTGTTTCTGGATAATGCTTCCAGGTTTCTAATATTTCACTATATATGCCAAATGAGGTGACACATGAGCAAACAAAATTTTCATAACCTGCCTCATTCATCAGTGCAAACTGTCTTGCTACAACTGTCATTGTAGTTTCTAAAGGAATAATACCCGAGTGATATGCAATTCCTGTGCAGGTAGTTTGTTTAGGGTCATCAAATATGTCTTTCTTAAGAACAACTTTTAGTATCTTCAAAAACAAATCTTCGGCTGCGGGAAAGAAGTTTTGTCGAATGCAGCTACGTGCAAAATAATAATGATTATCTGCAATATCCTTTTGATAGGCAGACCAACCTTGATTTTTATCTTTATTGTCCATTTTTATCAGAGTTACAATACACATAATTAAAATATTCATCATTAGTACCTTTACCGAATTCCAAACCCATCAATTCAGCTTTTTCGGAAGAATATTTTTCAATTTTTTCAAATCTTGCAGTTGCACCTGTTTCGTCAAAAATCCTTTGTAGGTCATCAAGGGATTCCTGTGGTATATTTCGCAGAGTACCTGCTCCTTCCTTCTTATACTGTGTGTCTAAACGTTCCATTACCTTTTTCCTGTTTGCTTTCAGCCAATCCCAAACAAGTCCCTGCTCAGGATACATGTCAGTATTAACCTCATCTATGTAAACACAATATCCGTATTTTAAAATGTGTTCACCAACTGTTCGTTTAACTGCAAGTTGCTGTCTTCCTTTTTCTGATTCGGCAAAGTATCCGGTTTCAATAGACAAAGCACGTAAAGCCTGAATAATATAGCCGGGAACATTACTGCGCGGACAACGTGTTTTACAGGAAAGACATTCACCGCACATCCAAATAGTATCGCTTTTAAGTAAATTTTCAAGTTCTTTTTCATCTTTATTCTGCATAGTTGTTACAATTACTCGCGGGTCGTAATTATAAAACTGGGCAGCCGGACATATTGCTGTGCATGTACCGCAATTAATGCAAGCTGTCAAACCCTCAATGAAACGAATATCCTTTAAAAGCTTATCAAAGAGTTTCATGTTTTCCATTTAATCAAAAAAAAAATTTTTGCAAATATAGCTATTATGAACAAATGTTCATTTTAATTGCAGAAAAAAATATTTTTGCAAAAGTAATCATTATGAACAAATGTTCATTATCTTTGCAAAAAATTAATTGTTTAATTCTTAATTAAATTTTAAACCAGGTAATATGAAGGTAGCTATAACAAGCACAGGTAACAGTTCGGATAGTAAATTAGACCCTCGCTTCGGTCGTTGTGCATATTTTGCCAT
>CAZMDE010000262.1:2771-4409 GCA_964564355.1 uncultured Bacteroidales bacterium
AATGGAATATATTTCTAATCCGAATAAAGATGCTCAAAACGGCGCTGGTCCCGCTTCTGTTCAGTTGATAGCTTCATGCAATGTGAATGAGATAATATCGGGGGATTTCGGGATTAAAATAAAACCCTTGCTCGATAGCTTGAAAGTAAAGATGATTGTGATGAAAGAGCCTGATAAAAAAATTAAAGACATAATTGAAATGTTAAACCATAAAAATTAAAAGGAGATTATTATGAAAATAGCAGTTCCAACAATAGGAGGTATTCTTGATGAATATTTTAAGTCATGTGAAGTTTTTACAATATTTTCAGTTGATGAAAATCTAAACATAATTGATTCGGAAATATTATGTACACTTGAGGGGTGCGATTGTAAAAACAATATTCCGCTAATTATGCAGCAGAAAGGAGTTACAGTTATGCTTGCCTATAAATTGCCCGAACATGGAAATGATGTTTGCAATCAACATGGTATTAAACCATATCTGGGATATAAAGGTGATGTTTCCGAAGTTGTTGAAACTTTTTTAAATGAAAATAAACAATTGTTAAAATAATACATTTAACCAATTAAATTTTACAAATATGCCAAGACTTGACGGTAAAGGTCCGGAAGGAGATGGTTCTCGTACAGGACGTAAATTAGGGAAATGCAGTAAAAATACTGATAAAGAAAAATTACAAAAACTCGGCAAGGGAATGGGCGAAAAACGCAATTCCGGCGGAGGCAAGGGTAAAGGGAAACGCTTAAGAAGCGGTTTAAAATAGTATTAACAATTTAAAAAGGAGGTTATTATGCCAGGATTTAATCAAACAGGTCCGATGGGACAAGGTTCAATGACAGGACGCAGAATGGGGCGCTGTAACGCCTCTGGTGCAAACCAGAAAAATCAAAACACTCCGCCATCTGAAAACCCAAACGATATTAAACCTGAAAATACAGCAAGTAGTGGTTTTGGCTTTGGACGTGGAAGAGGTGGAAGAGGTCGCGGAATGGGACGACAAAATCGTTTCAGAGGCGGCTTTTAATTGATTTAACCATGGAGATTTTTTTTTCAGTTGATAGTTTATTTAAAAATTAACAAATAAAATTATGAGTGAAGTTAGAAATTTATTAAAAACGTCCGGATATTCGGACAGGGCTATAGAATATTATGAAAATCATTTAAATGTCGGGATTATCGAAAACCCTGATGCCCATTCCATATTTACAGGTCCCTGCGGTGATACAATGGAAATATTTCTGAAGATTACATCGGATATTATAACCGAAGCAAAATTCCAGGCTATCGGATGTGCAGGCTCTTTTACATCAGGTTCGGCTCTTACTAAAATGATAATTGGTAAAACGCTGATTGATTGTGAGAAGCTGGACGAGAACGATGTACTAAACCATCTGGGCAAGATGCCTGAGCAGAAAGTCCATTGTGCACGTTTATCTGTATTGACTTTAAAAAAAGCTATTGAACAATATGAGCAAAAGAAGTAACTATTTGGGAATTCTTTGGCTGGTGGAGGTTGCTGAATGCGGTGTTGTATATATGTGAGAGAGGACAATTTATTAAAACTTGAAAGATTATTATTTTGATAATATTTATTTTATAAAAAGAAAAAAATGAAAAAGATTATTGCAATTCCA
>CAZMDE010000263.1:0-4398 GCA_964564355.1 uncultured Bacteroidales bacterium
AGCCTAACATTTATTCTGTTAAAGCAAATAAAGATAAGCTGTCTATCAATTCACAGCCCGTAATCACTGATGAAGAAGTTATCATACCTTTGGCATTGAATGTTAAACAAACAGGGAAATTTATTATAAATGCAACAGAAATTACTAACTTACCACAGGGAACCATTGTATATCTTGTTGACAATGCATTGAACATAGTACAGAATCTTAATGAAAAACCTGAATACAGATTTAATGTTAATGCAAATATTACTGAAGGTAGATTCTTTCTGAAGATTAACCCTAAATCTAAAAAATCTGATGTATCTGAGAAATCATTAGACAACTATCTGTTCTATGCATATGCTTCAGACAAAGTTCTTAATGTGTCTTATAACAATACATTTAACACACCCGCTACTCTTGATATTTACAATCTATTAGGACAGAATGTTATAAACACACAGGTAATCAGCTCAGGTAAACACCAGTATAATTTAAATACAGGTTGTTACATAATAAGGCTGGTTTCAGACAATAAGGTTACTACTAAAAAAATAACCATAGAATAAACTGATAAAACTGTTCACTTTTCTAAAAACCCCGTAAGATAATGTTCTTACGGGGTTTTAAATTTGTCAGAATTTTATTCCTTTTTTCTTCATTTCTTCCGCAAGCTTTTCAGGAATAGGTCTGCAAAGGCAATGTTTCCTGTGTTCCAGGTGCCATTCCACTCTTTGCTCAAAGCTTGGATTTCTCGGCATTATGTGTTTCAAATGCCATTCCTTATTCAATTTTATCATACATAATTTTATATAATCTCAGTTTTGCTGTCAGTCCACCTTAGACATTTTTTTAAAATAATTTTTCTCTTTTTCGTGGTAATATATACAAAATTAAAGGATATTTGTTAATAACCTCTGTATATTTTATTATCATTTTATTGAAAATATTTGTATTTTTGTATTTATTAATAAAGCACGTGAATACCTATAATATAAAATATATTAATTCTTTAAAGTTATCATTGCTTAAAAAGCTGCTTATATTACTTTTATTCATCTATGGTTTAGCTGTTTCTGCTCAATGCCCTTCTGATTCGCTTGATTTTACTTGGAAGCTGACAAACAATTGTCAGCCTGTATTTTTTGTCCCATATGTTTATTTTGGTGTTGGTCCATATACTTATAAATGGGATTTTGGTGATAATTCTAATTCTCCGGATAACAAGACAATGAAACCTTTACATGTCTACGTTGACAGTGTTCCTGCTCCTGTTTCATATGTTGTAATTTTGGTTGTAACAGACAGTAAAATGAATCAGTGTTCAATAACTAAAATAATTAATATTCAACCTTCTCCCATTTTGATTCTCGATTCAACTTCTAATTTAACAAACCAGTTTGTACACTGTATTAGCCAGGGAACTCCCTGTGAATTGGACTTAGTTAATAGATCTCCTTTTAACAATTCTCATTACAATGTAAAATGGGGTGATGGCAGTAATTTTGATAGTACTGCTTTTCCTAAAATACTTAAGCATTTTTATCCGGTCCCAAATCAGTATGCTTTGACTGTTTCTGCTCCAAATGGATGCATTTCTTATAATTACTTTTGTGGTTCTAATCCTGCTGGTGGTATTGCCTGTCCGGCTAATAGATTATCCTGTGCTGTTCTGCAATTGGATTTCCCCATTGATTCGAAGACTCTTGAAAATCCTTCCGGTACCATGTATACAATATCTTTTCAGGATGGTACAAAAGATTTAGTTTTGGAACAGGCTGATCTTCCTCCTGTTATTTCTCATGTTTATACAGGCAATATGGCTTGCATTCCTTTAACAGTTCACATGCGTTCTGTTAATCCATGTGGATATACTGAGTCAACATGTTCCCCTATTAATATCAGCACTATCCCTAATCCTGATATAGGTTTTACTAAAAACACCATGTCTGATTGTGCAAATCTTACTAAATATACTTTTAAAAATGCTACTTCTCCCTGTTGTATCAAAATTGACGGCTCAAGGGATGATAAGGTAGATATTAAATGGAGTATTACTCCTGACACTTATAAATTAGTAGATAATCAGCTTGATTCTTCCTTAATTACAGTTGTTTTTTTAAATGCTGATTGTTACACTGTTAAATTAGGTGTTAAATATCAAAACCTGAATTGCAGGAAATGTGGTGATACAACCGTTATAAAAACAATATGTTTGGATTCTCTCCCGATTGCTAAAGCTAAAGCTGATGTTTATGACAATTTTATTGATTGTGTTTTACCATTGAAAGTTAAGTTTACTAATTTATCCACTAATGCTAAATCTTATTTATGGTCTGTCAAACCAAAATCAACTGATCCATTTTGGAGTGTTGATTTTGTTGATGGAACTAATAAAAATTCTGTTGACCCTGTTATACAGTTTAGTCAGATCGACACTTTTAATATTAATTTAAGTGCAATAAATAGTTGTGGTGCTTCTGATTACTCCTTGCAAATAATAACAAAATCACCTCCAATTATTAAGATTGATAAGCCTTTAACTTTTTGCGGTCCTGATTCATTCAATCTCCATATTGATGATAACAGTGTTAAGATTCAGAATGTGAATTCTAAAACAAAATATTTCTGGTCAATCTTCCCTTCTACAGGAATTCTGAATAATACCAGTACTTCTCAGTTTCCAACCTTTACTTTCACAAGTAAGCATATTAAATCCTATTTGTTGAAAATTACTGTAGATAATAATAATGGTTGTCCTGCTGTATCTGATAGTACATTGGTGAATTTTACAGAAAAGCCGAACATAGCTCTTTCTTCTGATTCAAATAATATTTGCAGTGGAAATTCTGTAAAATTATATGCCATAGATAATTCAGTTAATAGTGGTAAAAATATTATTTTCAGATGGTATCAGTCTGATTCTTTAGGTGGTTTAAACGATACAATAGGTTCAAGTGTAATTATAACACCTAAAAAAACTACAATTTATACTGTTAAAGGGTATTTGAAAAATGATACATTATGTAAAGATATAGATAAAATTACAATTAATGTTAAACCCCCTCCTGATGTTAAAATAAGTCCAATTGACACTACTATCTGTCTTGGTGATAGTGTAAATTTAAAAGTAACTGGAGGAATTAGCTATTTATGGTCACCTGCAAATTTAACAGGCTCTTCAGTTACAGTAAAACCTCTTAAAAATTCAATTTATACTGTTACTGCTACAGGCTTTAATGGCTGCAAAGCAACTGTATCTTCTGCCGTTAATGTAATGCCTTTGCCTGATGTTTCTTTCACTTGTAAGTCAATTGAATTTATCAATAAAGATGTGATATTTATTAACACTTCAACTAATGCTGTTAATTTTAACTGGTCTTTTGGAGATGGTAATAACAGCCAGGATATTTTGCCGATTCATAAATTCAGCAAAGCCGGAGATTATAAGGTTAAATTATCCGGAAAATCTGATTTTGGATGTACTGGGGATACTATCCATAATATAAAAATCATAAATACTATTCCTTTTGCCCTTTTGGCTGATAGTGGTTGTTCTCCATTTACAGTCAGTTTTATTAATAATTCCATTGACCCTGATCTAAAATATTTTTGGGATTTCGGTTATAAAAATCTTACTTCTACTTTGCCTAATCCCGGAGCCATTACATATTCTTCTAATACTGATGCGGTTTTCAGAGTCACATGTTTTTTAATTTATAATTCTGACACAATTAAAGCTTCAGTAAGTATTCATGTTTTTAATAAACCTCTTGCAAATTTTACATTTGAGCCGCGTTGCGGATGCCCTGTACTGGGAGTTAATTTTACCAACCGTTCTAATTCAGGTCTGCGTTATAGCGCTAAATGGGATTTTGGTGATGGCAACTCTCTCTTTGAACCTGCTGACATGTCTCATTCCTCTGTTATTAAAAATAATTATAAAGGTAAACCTATGGATACTACTTATTATGTAGTAACACTGACTGATTCTAATAAATGCGGTGTTAGTATTCATAAAGATTCTGTTGTTGTTTTCCCCGACAATATTATTGTTGACTTTGTTCCAGACAGAAGCGTGGTTTGTGTGAATGAGTTTATTCATTTTACCAATAAAAGTAAATTCTACAAAAGTCTTTACTGGAATTTTGGCGATAGCAGCAAGAGCAGCGAAATTAATCCCTCACATTTGTATTTACTCCCCGGAGTTTATAATGTTAAGCTCACAGCATTTAATCAATGTTTATCCTGTGGTGGTATTACTACCGAAGGAAGCTCATCTTTTACTTTGCCTGTTAAAGTTAATAAAATCCCTGATATTGATTTTACTATTGATAGTAAAAATTTGTGCCAGAATGAACGTGTGAATTTTACAAGCTTAACCAAAGAACCAATGTCTGATATCCATTGGGATTT
>CAZMDE010000264.1:0-4398 GCA_964564355.1 uncultured Bacteroidales bacterium
ATAATAAATAATGCTATTTAAACCAGAGCCACCAATCCAATTATTCGGAGATTTCCATGCATCAGTTATATTCAACTCCACTCCACTCGCATTCCTAAACACCAAATCACTCAGTCTATAACTCTCATTCAACGAACTTCCACCAACACCCGGCAAAGTTAAATTTCCAGCTTCATTTGCTTTAACCCAGTAGCCCTTACCTTTTGTAAGAGCAGTATCTCCGCCGCTTTTTCCAACAAAAGCATATTTCTTAGAATTAGAATTAGCAGAAGTAGAGGTCAAATATGAAATTTGTCTTTGCAACTTTCCACTCTTTGAAGAATTATTCAAATCACTAGAATTTCCACTTAAATTAGTAAACATAATATCTGCAAGACCAGTATCAACATCACTTGAATATCCAATTAAATTCCATCCTACGCTAAGACTAATATTCTTATCCCCACTCACATTTGATTCCATTTCAAGTGAAACCATATTCCAACCCTTACTCATTGAAACATTGCTTGTGCTTCGAACGAATTTTCCAACAGAATAATTTCCATTTCCAAAATTTGAAACATTAAATACAATCACTCCATTATTAAGTGAAGTAAAGTTATAACAATCCGTACAAGCAACGCCACCTTTTCCAATTTTTCTTAATATACTTGGATATTCTCCGCCATAACCGGTATTTCTAAGAGTAATATTTGCAGTTGTGTTCAATTCAGAGATTTCAGTAGCATTAACATAAACACTACCTTGGCTAATAGAAATTGTACTTCGTGGACCGCAAGAAACAGAATTAGTAGTCCAAGTTACAGTTCCTGAAGAATAAACCGAATAAACATTATAAGTCCCGTCAGGAGAACTACTATCCCTAACATTATTCCATCTATAAGATCCAATAGGAAATCTATCTTGATAGATTATCCATTGATTAATATTATAACTATTGGTAAAATCTGGATCACTTTCTAAATAATATCCGCCAGCACCATCAGACAACCAATTACCATTTACACTAGGACCAGAATCACCTGTAGCAGCATAAGTTGTTGTTGCTACGCAAGAAGTATTTTCAATTGAATCCCCATAGAAAATTAAATCTCCAGTCGTAGTTAAATCTGTTTTACTCCATTTAATTTCTCCAAAAGAGTTATTATAAATTAAAGTATTCTTAGAAGCAATTCCAGAATTATCAAAAATAGTATTATTTGCAATATTTCCTTCAATTCTTAAATTAATAAAAGTATTATTCGCAGGTTTAATTCCCCAATCTGTTAATTTTATTACATCAATAGTATTCGAACCAAATGCCGATAAATTATTATTTAAGATACTAATGTTCTCAAAAGTATTACCCAAAATAGTTTCATCCAAGCCGAGTACTCCTCCAGTATAGGTTGCATTTTTAACATAAACAATATTATCTTGAATTAAAATATTAGATAATAACGTACCACTAACACGATCCCTTAATCCAATTATACCTCCACCAGCACCATGAATACGAACAGTAATATTATTATTTCTTATATCTAAATTACTCAAAGTCCAATTATGACAAGTCCCCATACCAAAAATTCCACCACCACCAGTACTAAGGCGATTCACAGATACAGTATTATTAATAAAAATAAGATTATCTAAAGTATTATTAATGCCACCTGATTTAGGTCCAATAATACCTCCACCAGCAAGATCGTGAACATAAATATTATTTCCATAAAAAATACTATCATTAATTTTATTATGATTGGAGCTCATACCTAAACTAATTACAGCGCCGCCATATAAATTACCTGCAGGAGTATGATTCATGAAATTATTAGTAAAGTTATTTTGAGATAAAAGATTATTATGAGAGAGTTCTAAATAAATACCAACACTATATCCATTTACATTTTCAAAAAAAGTATTATTATAGATAAAACTATTATTGATAGAAGTAAGAAACATTGGATTTTCAAACTTAGTTATTTTTAAATTCTTAAGAGTAATATTATTCAAATTACGAGCATCAACTGCCTTGATGTTATTAGTAACCCAAACATCCCTATTTGTACCTGTAACTGTTTTTCCATTTCCATCCAAAGTAATATTGGAAGCAGTTATATTGAAACATACAAAAGCGCCAGTAGTAATATCATTCTGCAAAGTATAAACTACATTTGGAACACTAAGTTCACCACAAGAAGTTAAACCCGTATTATCTCCAATACTATAATTACTAAATCCACTTACATTAAATTTAACCGTTGAAGCAGTCAAACTTGTAAAATTATAACATGCGCTTCCACAAGGCACTCCATCTTTTAAAATAACAGGTATTCCAAATCCTCGATTACCAATTCCATAAAGCGTTACATTAGCACTTGAATTCAAGTTAGTAGGTATAACTGCAGCAGCATTAAAGTAAACAGAATTATCTCCAATAGTTACATTTCCTGGGAAAGTTAAAGAACCAGTCGTAGTTAAATCAGTTTTACTCCATTTAATTTCTCCAAAAGAGTTATTATAAATAAGAGTATTATTAGTATCTGCTCCAGAAAGATCATAAATAGAATATTGCGAACCACCACTAAGGTTTAGATTATTGTTAATAAATAAATTACCACTAACTATTCCTGCATCAGCTTTTTCTAAACTTAATCCATAAGAACCAGTTTTAGCTAAAACATTAAAAGTATTATTTTGAATAGTATTATTGGTAATATTTCCTTCGGAATAAAACAAAAGTCCGCGAGCTAAGGAATTAGAAGCATTTACATTAAAGATATTATTCTTAACAGTATTATTATCTGCAATAAAACCGGCGCCAGTAGCAATATAAAATCCATTACCCTCATTAGAACCAGATTTCAAATTAACATTAACCAAATTATCAAAAATACGATTATTAGAAGTACTCAAAGAATAAACAGGATCAAAAGCTTCAAGGAGAATTGCGGTTGTTTGTCCGCCTTGTAAATTAAAAGTATTATTCTGGAGAAGGCTATCATTTACCGCTTCAAAATAAGTTCCAAAACAATTATTATTTGCATATAACACTACATCATTATTGGTAAAACTTACATTAATGACATCAAAAGCTGCCAAAGCATAAGAATCAAAACCGCCGCCACCGGTAGAATTCCATCGAATATTATTAACAGTGAGATTTGCATTAGAAGAATTTTGTAGTTTGATTGCATAACTAATAGAAGCACCTTTAACTGCACTCAAGGTGTTGTTAACAATAACTAAGTTCTTAGAATTATAAAATTGAATACCTCCTTCAAAATTTTTAATATTAACGAAATTTTTAACAGTAACGTTTCTAACTATTCCTGAATAAATTCCAACAGAAGTATTACTTCCAATAACACTATATCCATTTCCATTCAAAGTAACATTATCTGCAGTAATATTAAAACAAGTTCTATCTACTGGGCCAATATCATTCACCAAAGTATAAACTGTATTAGGCACATTAAGATCTCCGCAAGAAGTTAAAGCATAAGGATCAGTAATAGTAACATTATTTGATTGTACTTCAGAACTAAATGCAGCAAAATCAGCCGCTTTAACTCCTACTTTCCAAATATCACCAGAAGAAAGCAAATCACTAGATAATTTATTTCCACCTATTCTTGAACCATCATATAATTGTTTAACTTCAGCAGCAGATAAACTTCTATTAAAGACCATTACTTCATCAACTAAACCCTCATAGTTATGATTACTTCCACCATGATTATCTTGACCAATTCTAAATTCGCCTTCAGAATTTGTTCCAGAACCTGCACAATTAGAATTACTACTAGAGATTACTTGACCATTAAGATATAATAATATTGTTGTCCCATTATGAACTGCAAATAAATGATTCCAATTGTTAATACTAATATTTCCAACACTAGTAGCATAAGTTCCACAATTACCGCCTCCTGCAGTTAACCATATTTGTGCACCAAAACCACCAGGAGATAAAACCAAATTATATCCTGCATTGTTACCTGAATTTCTGTTGCCCATAAGAAGCATATTTTTTCCGTTTACACCAAGATCAGCAGGATTAATCCATAAACCATAAGACCATCCGTCCGAAGTAGTATAATCTAATTTTCCATAACCTCCACAATCTGCATCAGTACAATAAAGATAGTCATCAAGACCATCAAAAGAATATCCATTTCCTATTTTTCCAAGACCATTTAAAGGCAAATTAGCTTTCATTAAATTATTACCGCTATAATAATCCAAAGTATCATTATTCAAGGGCCAATAAGAAACAAGTCCCTCAGCAATAAGAGTAGTAGTATTCAAAACATTATTTTTATACCAATTATAAACAAAAGTAATATTATGTCCCTCAACATCACTTGCAGAAATTGAACTAATGGTTAAATTTTGATTAGAATTATTAGTTAT
>CAZMDE010000265.1:0-763 GCA_964564355.1 uncultured Bacteroidales bacterium
AATGCCCTTAAAAGAACCTTTGCTCCTGAATTTTTGAACCGTATAGATGATGTGATTATTTTCGAAACCCTTTCTCGTGATAATATATTTAAGATTATAGATATTGAGCTTTCATATCTTACTAACCGCGTAAAATCTATGGGTTATGAAATAAAAATCACTGATTCTGCCAAAGATTTTATTGTTGAAAAAGGCTGGGATGAACAATTTGGTGCACGTCCTTTAAAGAGAGCTATTCAGAAATACATAGAAGATGCTCTTGCTGAAGAAATTATCAGATCCAAGATAGATGAAGCAGATATTATTAACATTGATTTTGATAAAGAAGCACAGCTAATCACCATTAACATTGCTAAGCCCGATAAAGTTGAAAAACCCGAAAAGAAAAAAAAGACTAAAACTGATAACAATTAGTTCGCAAAACTAAATTGTTTTCAAATGAACTCATGAACTCGCTTCGCTCGGTTGACAATGATTAAATTAAAAAGTCAGGTAATTTTTTACCTGGCTTTTTTGTTTTAAATATAATTTTTAAAGAAGGAATATAAATTAGTCCAGCAAAGAATTGTACACTGAGGACACTGATGAATATGATATAAACCGCTTGCTTAATTTTTAAACCTGCAAAGTATAGGATAATGGTCGGAATAAACCACTTCTCCTTTCCGGTAGTCGAATGAGTTTAAGGATTTGCTGTGTAAAATGAAATCAATACGGAAAGAGGGGAAAATACTGCCTGAATAAGTCTGACTGAAACCATTCC
>CAZMDE010000265.1:773-4371 GCA_964564355.1 uncultured Bacteroidales bacterium
TCATTAAAGTCACCGCATAGTATGAAAGGGTAGGGGCAGGTTTTGATATGCTCTGCCACAATGTCAACCTGGGCTGCTCTTCTTTTGAATGCTTTTCTCAGACGCTTAATAATTTGTTTTGATTCTTTTTCAAATTTGTTGTCCTTATTCATATTATCTAATTTCTTAATCCTTTCGGCAAATTCATAATCATCATCTCTGAACTTAATTGACTGCAAGTGCAAATTAGATATCCTTATTATCTTATTATTAACATTTATATCAGTGTAAATGCAAAGGTTGTTAGTCTTTTTTCCAAATAATATCTTGCCTTTGTTAATAATTGGAAAGCTTGTGAAAGTAGCTATTCCAAAATAATTCATCTTCTTTATGTTAAGTGTATATTCAAAATGATAGTTTTTTGCTTTTTGAAAATAGGGAATAGTGTCAAGTATTTTAAACCTGCCTGATTTATCATCAACAAATTCCTGAAAACAAATAATGTCGGGAGCTTCCGTGGTTATATAACTGAATATATTGTTTCTTTTTGTAACATTCGACACCCATTTTTTGTTATAATTATAAATATCGAAAACACGGACATTGTAGCTAAGGACTTTAAAGGAGTTCGTAGTTCGGTGTTCGGAGTTCGGAGAGTTGAAAACAACAAATTTGGTAATCATATTCCAGCTTATTGCAATGGCAATTAGAGAATAGAATAGATTCCACCTTCTTCTTAGCAGCCAGTATAAAACAAAGAAAATATTTATGACAACAAAGTAAGGAAAGGCGAGTCCGAAAAAAGCAAAAAGAATAAACTTTTCAGGATTAATAAGATGTGCATAATTAGATGTCAATAAACATATTACAAATAACCAATTAATGAAAATGATTAACTTTCCAAAAAATAATAACTTTCTTATTTTTGATTTATTAGCCATTGTTCTGAATTTAGGGATGACATCGCTCCAAGCGATGTCATCCCTGACTTCCGATTAATTATTAGATTTAAAAAGAAACTCTTTTTCTTCTTTTGTAAGGCTATCGTATCCTGATTTAGCTATTTTATCAAGTATTTCATCCATTTTTCCCTGCCTGTTAACCTTTACTTCATTGTATTCGTCATCTGTCAGCGGTCTACCGGTTTTGCTTTTGTACTCAATTTTTATTTTACTCTTTTTCTTGAAAAGCTTAGAGATGAAGTCTGAAATTGAGGAGCTAAGCTTATAAAAAACATTGAGCATATTGCTTAAATCTCTGCCTTTTCTCAATTGTAATATATATATATATCCCCATAAAGCACCGCCAAGGTGAGCGAGGTGACCTCCGGGATTACCTTTGTCAATGCTAAACAAATCAATTGCTACAAATATCAGTGCTACATATATCAGCTTAATTCTGCCTACGAGTAAAAATGATATTGTGTAATTGGGAATATAAACAGCAATAGCAACAAGAACAGCAAGAACAGAAGCAGAAGCTCCTATTGCAATAGACTCGGAAACAACAGATCTGAAAGCCGGAAAAACATTATAGGAAGCAATATAAAACAAGGCTCCGAATAAGCCGCCAAAAATATATGTGCTTAAAAGCTTCTTTTCATTAAGGTATTCTCTGAAGAGTGAACCTCCTATATAAAGAAGAAGCATATTGAAAAGTATATGAAAGAAACCTTCATGAGTAAACATATATGTTAATATAGTCCAAGGCATTGTCAATAATTTGTCAAGGCTTGACGGGACACCAAGATAAGGTATAATATCAAAATTATGCACCTGGAACAGAAACAGCAAAACTTTAAGCAGATTAATAGCAAGCCAGACAGCTAAATTGATAATTATGAGCTGAGATAATACAGAACGGCTTTTGAAATTATTAATATTGAATGTTGAATGTTGATTATATAGCATTTAGCAATTAATATTTTATCAATTAAACCTGTTAAATCTATTTCTGTCCCAGTATTTAATCAGGAAGAAGCCAAATAACATTCCTCCAAGATGAGCAAAATGAGCAACATTGTCACCGGCATTGGATAAACCTGAATACAGTTCTATAGCTCCGTAAAATATTACAAACCATTTTGCCTTGATAGGGAACAGGAAATAAACATATAGCAATGTATTAGGAAACATCATACCGAAAGCAAGAAGTATTCCGAAAACAGCTCCGGATGCTCCTATTGTAGGAGTGTTTATTTTTTGATAAAGAGAAATCAAGCTTGTTTGATTAACTTTATATTTATCTGCCAACTCCTGCACTATCTGAATAATAGTGGAATTATCAGCATTTTTAATAGCATTTACATCAACTCCTGATAAGGCTAAAGAGTTTACCAGGCTGCTGATATCAATATACTGAACAAGCATCTGAATTAATCCGGCTCCAATGCCGCATACAAAATAAAATATAAGAAAGCGTTTAGGACCCCAAATGCCCTCAAGTGCATTTCCAAACATCCACAAAGCAAACATGTTGAAAAATATATGACCTATTCCGCCATGCATAAACATATATGTTATGAGCTGATAGGGTTGAAAATAGCGTGAGCCGAAATAGTGCAAGCCAAGCTTATCATCAAGGTCTATGCTAAAGGTGGATGCAAATACAAAGGATGCAAGAAAAAACAACCCGTTTAAAATAAGAAGGTTTTTTATTACAAGTGGTAATAATCTGAAACCGCCCGGACTTAATTGCTGCATTTATTAGTAATTTAGTAAATTAGTAATTTGGTGATTTAGTTTTTATTTTAGTTACAATTCTCAATTCTCAATTATTTAAGCTTGTTTTCGATTTCATCAAAGCTGATAATTGTAAAAGTTTTTTTACCATCAGTCGTCAACTGTGGTAGCTTGCAGGCAAACAACTGGTCAATTAATATCAGCATATCTTCTTCGTTTATATTTTTGCTTGTTCTGTATGCCATATTCTTCGCCATAGAGCGTGCTAAATTAGTTTTTTTATCTAATTTTAAATCACTGATACCGGATTTATAAGCTTCTATAAATCCTTCTATCACCTCCTGAATATTATCAATTTTAGCATTTGCAGGTATTCCATTAACAACAAATGTGTTTGTGCCAAATGCATTTATATCAAAACCAAGCAGGTCAAGATCGGTTTTCATGTCTTTTAGTATTTCCGCATCTGCTGATGAAAGTTCAAATTGCTGAGGAAATAGCTGCTGCTGTGTGTCAAGTGAATTATTTTCAAGTATGTTGAGGAAGTGCTCATAATATATTCTCTCATTGGCATTATTCTGGTCAATTATAAGTATTCCTGATTTAAGCTTAGTGATTATATATTTCTCATTAACCCGAATAATATTCCTGTTGGATAGCAAAGAAGTTGTATTATCCCAGTCAGGATTAATTATCTGTTGATTGTTGTTAGTTGATTGTTGTTCGCTCTTCACTCTTTGCTCTTCGCTATCGTCCTTATATAGCTTTTCCCAATTTTCCTTATTAGCTCTTTGCCTCTCGCTTCCAACTGTTAGCTCTCCGCTTTTCGCACTTCGCTCTTCGCTGTTTTTATTAAATGGATTGTAGTCAGGATTGATTTTGATTTGCGGCGGATGAACCGGTCTGTTTTTATAATCATTAGGCAGGTCAAAAGACCT
>CAZMDE010000266.1:0-4337 GCA_964564355.1 uncultured Bacteroidales bacterium
GTAAAAGCTCGGAAAATCCAAGAATACCTGAGAACGGGTTTTTCAAATCATGAGCTATAATAGAAAAAAACTTATCCTTTGTTTCATTTAATTCTTTAAGACTATCAGCATATTCTTTTAATTTTTTTTCTGCCTGTAAACGTATACTGATATCCCTTAAAGAAGCAACTCTAACAGCTTTGCCTTTATATTCAAAGGGTCGGGATAATACTTCAACAAGTATTGTGGTTCCATCAGGTCTGATAATTTGAGTTTCATAATTAACTATATGTCCGGATGGTTCTTTAAAATCTACACCCTGGTTTTGAGGTTGGGGGATAAAATCAAATAAATATTTTCCAATAAAATCAATTCTTTTACAACCCAATATCTGCTCCAGTTTATTATTTCCATCCAGGATAACAGAATTTTCAAATATGGCAATACCTTCAAATGTAGCATTACTAAGCTGATGCCATCTTTTCTCTGTTTTCTTACGGGTATAGATAAAATAGGAAGCAAACAAAATAACCATGCTTAAGAAAAATAAAACAGCAAGGGATAATCTTCTTATATGAGCATTTTGTTGTTGCAGCAGTTCACTCACATTATCTTTGCTTAAAGTTTTAACATTAACATGAGTTTCATTCAGATTATTAGTTTGAGCCTTAATATTATTGCCATATAAAACTGAAACAGAAAATATAAACAGAATTATCAATAAGAAATTTCTAAATTTCATTTTATAAAATATTTTTAGTATTGTATGATACGAAATAAATATCTATATGGGTTACAAACATAACTAAATTTTCAAATATAGAAGAATAATGTTCGTTTATTTTTTTAATAGAAATTTCATTTAAAATCGAATCCTGATATTATTATTAAATTTGCCTTTAATATTTATTGTTCAAAATCGTAAATTGTAAATCGTAAGATGTTTAATTTTCTTAAAATAGAAAACTATGCTCTGATAGACAGTCTCGAGATAGATTTTTCAAATGGCATGTCAACTATAACAGGAGAAACAGGGGCTGGCAAATCAATCCTTGTCGGAGCCTTATCACTTATATTGGGACAAAGGGCAGATACTCAGGTTCTATTTGATAAGAAAAGGAAATGTATAGTTGAAGGAACATTCAGAATAGAAGGTTATGGATTAGAGAACTTCTTTGAAGAAAATGAATTGGATTATGATGGTAATACTATACTCAGGCGTGAGATAAATCAATATGGGAAATCAAGAGCTTTTATTAATGACACTCCTGTTAAGCTAAATGTTTTAAAAGAGATTGGCGATAAGCTCGTTGATATTCATTCTCAATTATCCACTCTGACACTTAATGAATCTGAATTTCAGCTAACTGTTATAGATAGTTATGCAAAAAATGATACTCTGCTTAAAAAATATAAATCAGATTATTATAATTATTTAGATCTTAAAAAGAATCTTAACTTGCTGATTGAGCAGGAAAATAAGGCAAAAGCAGATAAGGATTATTTCCAGTTTCAGTTTGATGAGCTTGATAAAGCGAATTTAAGGAACAGCAGCAAAGATGATACAACGACTGATGAGCAGGCTGAACTTGAGAAAGAACTTGAAATACTTAATAATTCCGAATTTATAAAGAAAAGTCTTTTTGATGCTACCTATGTGCTGGAAAACTCCGATATTAATGTTATAAATAAACTGAATGAGGTTCTGTCCTCAATACAAAAGATTGCTGAATTTCATCCGGATGTAAACGAATTAGGTAAACGACTTGAAACATCCAGAATTGAGCTTAAAGATATTTCAAAGGAAATAGAAAATATTGAAACACGGATAAATTTTGACCCTGTCAGAATCGAAAAGATAAATGAACGACTTGACCTGATTTATAATCTTGAGAAGAAACATAATGTTACATCTGCAAATGAGCTTGTAGATATTATGAATAATTTGTCAGATAAACTATTAAGCATATCTACTCTTGATGAAAGTATTATTAAGTTAAGAAAAGAAGCTGAAGAAAAATATAAGTTATTGCATAAAACATCGGAATCTCTTACATCCGGACGTAAGAAACATATTCCTCTTTTAGAGAAGGAAATTATCGGTCTCCTCAAAGAACTTGGAATGCCAGATGCTCAATTTAAAATTATACTTACAGAACTATCTGAATTAAACCAGGCAGGAAAGGATAAGGTTGTTTATTTATTTAATGCAAATAGGGGAGGAGAACTTAAAGAAATATCAAGAGTCGCATCAGGTGGTGAGCTTTCAAGACTTATGCTAAGCATCAAATCAACAATATCGCAAAGGAATCTTCTGCCAACTTTAATACTTGATGAGATTGATGTTGGAGTGTCCGGAGATATTGCTGGTAAGGTTGGAAATATAATACAGAAAATGTCTGCACAAATGCAGGTAATTACTATTACTCATCAACCGCAGATAGCTGCAAAAGGTGATATGCACTATCTTGTATATAAAGAAACTGATAAAAAAACCACCCGTTCGGCAATCAGAAAACTAAGCGATAATGACCGTGTTGAAGAAATTGCCAAGATGATAAGCGGTGATAAAATTTCCAAATCTGCTGCTCAAACTGCAAAAGAAATGATGAAATAGTCGTAAGTTTTTAGTCGTAAGTATTTTTATCTATTCTGCATTCTCTTGACTCCCAACTTATTTCTTCCCCAGTTCTTCCAGTGCTTTTGTAACTGTCTTGTCAATTGTGTTTTCAATTCTAATGTATGCTTCATCATTCAGCAGAGTTCGGGCAATATTGGCTTTAAGCTGGGTTTTGAGAAGCTCGTTGCTTTTCGCTTTTCGATCTTCACTATTTTGTTTTTTAACTCCTTTCTTATCGGCATAGTCAAGGAATTCATTCAATATTGGTTCAGTAATTGTAAAAGCTGAATTAAAAATGTTGAATGTTGTAAATTTGTTAAGTTGGCTCCTGTTTTTATCAACATAATCAAAAGCAAACTGGTATATTAAGCCTTTATTCATAACTTTAGTATAATAATCAGGATAATCATTCATTTTTAATGCAACGTAAATATCAGGCTTAATCCCACCTCCTCCATAAACAATTTTGCCTTTAGGAGTTTTGAACTTAAGAGAGTCATTGATGTGAATGCTGTCAGGATTATGAGAATCTCCATTTAATATTCCCTCGTAAAATTTGTCATAATAATCCTCAAGTCCATTTTTGTAGGGCTTTTGAATGCAACGTCCTGTGGGAGTGTAATATCTTGCAACAGTCAGCCTGATTGCAGAACCATCTTTGAATCTGAATTGCTCCTGTACAAGTCCTTTGCCGAATGAACGTCTGCCAATTATTATTCCACGGTCATTGTCCTGTATAGCTCCTGTAACAATTTCGCTGGCAGAAGCAGAAAATTCATCAATTAATATTACAAGCGGGTTATTTTCAAAATGCCCTTTACCTGTTGTATATATATCCTTCTTTGGGCTGTGCATACCTTTTGTATAAACTATATGTTTATCCGGTCCTAATAGCTCATTAGCTACTTTAATAGCAGCTTCTAAGTACCCACCACCATTTCCTCTAAGGTCTATTATTAATTTGTTTAATCCTGTCTTTTGTAATTTTAGCAGGGCATCCATAAATTCATTGTAAGTTGTGCTTGAAAACTTACTTAATCTTATATAGCCTGTTTTATCTTTAATAATATAAGCGGCATCAACGCTATAAGTAGGGATAACATCTCTTGTTATTGTGAAATCAGTGAGATTAGGAACGCCTCTTCGCCTGATGCTGACAGTAACCTTAGTTCCTTTAGGACCTTTAAGGTTTTTCATTATATCATTACTTTTAATCTTTTTCCCGATAAAATTCTTACCGTTTATTTTAACAATCCTGTCACCTGCTTTAATACCAACTTTCACAGAAGGACCGCCGGAAATAGTATTTAATACAGTTGCAGTGTCCTTTTCCATCCTGAACTGTACGCCGATACCTTCAAACTTACCCATCAGAGGGTCGTTTATTTCATTGTATTCTGCAGCAGAAATATATTCTGAGTGTGGGTCAAGATTATGAAGCATACCATTGATTGCCTTTTCTGCTAATCCATCATAACTGGTTGAATCAACATAAGCCTGGTTTACATAATTTATAATATTATTTAATTTATCAGAATAATTGTGAGGGTTTTTTGAAATCTGTTCTCGATTAATAGGATTGAATTTTGAACTGTGAGTGCTTAATAAAATACCAATAAATATGCCTGTTATTAATATTAATGAAAGTATCAAAGGTAAATAATACTGTCGTTTGGTATTGTTATAGTTCATTATTTAGGGTTTTTAATATTGGACAAAATTAATGAATAAGGATTAA
>CAZMDE010000267.1:0-1069 GCA_964564355.1 uncultured Bacteroidales bacterium
ACTTTATACAAACATTAATTAAAGGTGAAGAAGGTTTGTTTAAACCCAATACCCTGACTCCAATGCAGAAACTTACTCTGCGTTTCGTTGTTGTAGGTCTGATTTATTATGCATTCGCAGTAATAGAAGGAATGATTATGCGAATTTATGAAATTCAACCTATACCATTTCTCGAATCAAAACAGTTTTTTGCAATAATGACTGCTCATCCATTGGTTGGAATATTTGGTTCAACATATTCCATAGTTTTTGGTGCTTTTCTTTTTTTGGTGCCTTTTTTAATGAAAAAACCCTTATGGAGCATCAAGTTAGGCAATTGGACACTATGGCTAATTGCAATTGGCACATTTGTCTTTTGGTTCGCTGGTTTCATAACTCATTACGCACCATTATATACATTGTATTGGCCCCTTCCAGCCGATTTCACACAATTTAGTGTAATAGGTGGAACATTCTTTATTACAGGTATTGCTTTGGTAATGCTTGGCACAGTCTTTTTTGTTATAAATGTATTTAAAACACTTACATACACACCAGAAGGTTTTGAAAAACAGCCTTCTGGCGAAATATTAAAGTCAGCATTAGGGATTACTGCTGTTGCGAACTTATTCAAAAGAAAAAAGAAAGAACAATTGGTTTCGCTTCCTGTTGCTGCCATTGCTCAGGGCACAGTAGATGTTGCACTAAATGCAGCTATCATATTATTTACAGGGGTATTGATTCTTATATATATGGTTGCAGCGCTAATGGGGTTCGACCTTAAATCAACAGCAATTGATGCGCTCTTGTATAAAAATTGGTTTTGGTGGGGTCTTGACCTTATTGCCGATGGACTCGTTTTAATATTTGTTGCCGGAACATGGTATTTGCTCGCAACATTAATCACAGGGAAAAAACTTTACATGGAAAAAGTGGCTCGTTTAGCTTTGCTTGTAGAACTTGTTGTTTCCTGGACTGTATGGTCTCATCATTTACTGTCCGACCAAGCACAACCGAATATTTTAAAAGTCGTATCCGGTGAATTGGTTACTGCTTTTGAATTAATTACACAGGGGCTTGCTTTCTTTAT
>CAZMDE010000267.1:1169-4330 GCA_964564355.1 uncultured Bacteroidales bacterium
CCTATTCTCACAAATGGAGCAAAATTATACAGCCAAAAACTTGCAAATTTCCATTTCTGGGCACAACTGTCAGGAGGTGTCGGTATGGGTGCTTTCATGGGCATGGCAGGTCTGAACGGAATGTTACGCAGGTCTTTATACCTTAACGGTGAATTTAACACTTATATGATACTCGCTGCTCTTAGCGGAGCATTGCTGCTTTTTGGTTTTCTTGCTTTCTTTTACAATATAGTAATGAGTGTTGGAATTAACGGTGTTATAGGAATATTCGCACCTTCTAAGTTAAAAACTAAAGACCTTTTACCTTCTTAATAAGCAGGTATTCATCTTTCATTAAAAAGATAGATAAACTATGAGTGAATTAATCAACAATTCAAAAGACCGGAAAGCAAAATTAAAATCACTGATACTTAAGCTTCATAACGGTGCATCAGAAGAAGAAGTGAAACAGGAATTACTACAAACACTAAAACAAATCCCTTATGGCGAAGTTGTAGAGGTGGAGCAGGAACTTATTAGTGAAGGACTTCCCGAAGATGAAATATTAAGGCTTTGCGATGCCCATTCATCCATACTTGAAGGCAAAATTGACCTTTCAGGAATAAAGATAGTCCCTGAAGGGCATCCGGTTGATGTGATGAAAAAAGAAAATGCCGAACTAAAAAAAGTAACAGCAGATATTTCAGCCATCATTAATAAAATTCAAAACGATCTTCAGATAGACCTTAATCAGGAAATTCTGAAATTAAAAGGTTTGTTCAACAACCTGTTCGACGTAGATAAACATTATCAACGCAAAGAATATTTGCTGTTCCCTTATCTCGAAAACCAAGGGATAACGGGCCCTCCAAAGGTGATGTGGGGAAAACACGATGAGATACGCGACCTGATAAAAGGCAGCATTGAGATATTGAAGACTGAAAACATAGATAGGGATGAGTTTATTGCTTCATGCAACATGATACTGAAATCCGCTGTTCATGGTGTAAATGAAATGATACCCAAAGAAGAGGAAATATTATTCCCTATGAGTCTCGACAAATTAACAGAAAGCGATTGGTACGAAATCAGCAACCAATCACTTGAAATTGGTTATTGTTTATATGACCCAAAAACCGTTTGGACACCTTCATGGGCAGCAGAGAAGTCAATCAACGATGCGCAGAAATCGGGTAGTCATATCCAATTGCCATCTGGTGGTTTTTCGGCTGAAGAATTGCTCAGTATTCTCAACACACTTCCGCTTGACATTACATTTGTTGACAAGGACGATAAGGTTAAATATTTCTCACAGGGCGCTGAACGCATATTCC
Organism: uncultured Bacteroidales bacterium; assembly: GCA_964564355.1. Classification (GTDB taxonomy): domain Bacteria; phylum Bacteroidota; class Bacteroidia; order Bacteroidales; family JAGODS01; genus CAZMDE01. The sequence continues at coordinate 2,483 of CAZMDE010000267.1, forward strand.
AGCGTAACAGGGCTATTCTCAACCGCGATGTCCGTCATTGTCATCCTCCTGCAAGTGCTCATATCGTTGACAAGATCATTGAAGATTTTAAAAGCGGCAAGCAAAACAGTGCACCATTCTGGATAAACATGGGAGGCAAGATGATACACATTGAATATTTCGCCCTTCGCAACGAAAAAGGGGAATATATGGGAACCCTTGAAGTCTCGCATAACATCAATCCATATAGGGAACTGCAGGGAGAGCAACGTATATTATCTTATAAATAAAAAATTAAATATCATGGAATTAAATAATAATTTAATAATAACACCGAAAACTAAGGTTTTGCAGCTGATTGAAGCTTACCAGCAATTGGAGGATGTGCTTATTGGCTTTGTTCCCGAATTTAAAAAGCTGAAGAATCCTTTCCTGAGAAAAACCGTGGCACGTATAGCTACACTGCAGCAGGCAGCAAGCATCGGCAATGTAAACGTCGGTGACCTTATCAACAAACTACGTAAAGAAATTGGACAGGATTTAATAACTGAAACTATGGATACAAATTACAACACTACCAAACCGGCATGGTTTGACGAGCAAAAAGTTAAGCAGGTTCTCGATGTAAGAGAAATGCTGGCAGCAGGAGAACATCCGGTGGCGCAGGTTATGGCAGACCTGAATGTTTTGCCTCACGAAACTATATATAAATTGATTGCTCCCTTTTTGCCTGCACCATTAATTGACAAGGCAACCAGTCTACAGGTTGAGCACTGGATAGTGAAAGAAAGTGCAGAATTATATGTGATCTATTTTTATAAACCTGAATGATCTAAATATTGGCGAAATTATAGCCAATGATTTCAGATTCCCTATCTCCAGAGTCAATCAAATAAAACCTGCCGTGATTTTATAAAACTGCAAAACAAAATATTCTGAATAAATCCGGAAGAAGTTTTATTGTTATTTGTTAATTGATGATAATATCTTAACTATGCTTGGGAACAAACCATTTCTGTGCTATGAAAGTAGGAATCACTGCGCTTGCAACAACTACACCCACAAGTATTGAGTATTGTAATTGATTAATATAACCTGCCTGCAAACCAAAAAGACTTGAGATAGTCCCGAAAGTTAACCCTGTACTCATAAGCAGAGTTGTGTAAGTACTTCCTCCGGGTATAAATTTTTTAGCAAAGAAATAAACCCCTGCAAATTTTGCAATGATTTTAATAAAGAAGAAAATAACAAACAGGCTGAATGCAGAGATGATAAGAGGATAGGATATTTTCATACCTCCTACAATAAAAAAGAGAGGTGTAATTATTGCATAGGCTACTGTTCGTAACTTCGTACTGATTATGCTTGTTTTTCTTTGCTCTTTGAAATGTTTCGACATCAGCATGCCAAGTACAAATGCAGGAAGTATTGCATGCCCGTCACCAAGCTTTGCAAAATACATGAAAGTAAGTATTACCAGGAAGATAAACTTTATTTCAGGTTCAATTACCTTGCCTGACATTCTCTTATTCCTTAGTATAAACAACGAAAACCTGTCAACTAAAATGATAACAATTATCGAAACAGCATAAAATACTAGAGTATATAATGTAGGCTTCATAAACATTATGCTTAAAGCAAGAGCTGTCCCCATATCAGTGATAAAGGTAGAAGCCATTATCATTTTTCCTATATAAGTTTTATTTAACCCTGTTTCGACAAGCACTGAATATACAACAGCCAGAGAAGTTGTCGAAAGTGCTGTCCCTGCTATCAGACTTGCATTAATAGTCCAGTGCTCAAACCAGAAAGTATAAGCAAAAGTCGCAAGAAATGGTGCAAGAAATGAAAAGAAACCGATTAAAAAAG
>CAZMDE010000268.1:0-212 GCA_964564355.1 uncultured Bacteroidales bacterium
GCATAGGGTATGCTCTGTAGAAAATGGGTTTTCTTTTCATAAAATCCCCGGAAGCCGTATGCTCCCATTGCCTGCATTATGCGTATCAATGAATATGCCTGATAAAACTCAAGGAAATCTTTCCTGTTGACTTTAATTAATTCACTGAGTTTATCAATATAATATTCAAGCAAAATATTAATGCTGCCTTTTTTAATATTCCAAATTTCATT
>CAZMDE010000268.1:222-4280 GCA_964564355.1 uncultured Bacteroidales bacterium
TTCAAGCAAAATATTCCTGGTTTGCTGTGGAATATCAGCTTTGGAGTCATAAAGCAAAGAAGCAATATCATATTGCAAAGCCCCTTTTCTGCCGCCCTGATAATCTATAAAATATGGTTTATCTTCAAAAAGCATAATATTTCTCGACTGAAAATCGCGGTAAAGAAAGTAACTACAATCAGCTTTAAGAAGATATTGTGTAAATATTTTAAAGTCATCCTCCAGCTTCTGCTCATCAAAAGGTATATTGGCTAAACGCAGGAAGTAATATTTGAAATAATTCAGATCCCAGGTCATAGATTGTTTATCAAAAGCCCCCCTAGGATAGCAAATTTTGTAATCAATAGTTTTTCCTGCAGTTACCTGGAATTTTGGAAGCTCAGCCAGCACCTTCTTATATAAGTCAGTAATTTCATCAGGAAACTCAGCATTCTTTCTTTTGTCTGACAAATAAGAATAGAGAGTGTTTTCGCCTAAATACTGCTGAAGGTAGATATCATTATCCGCATTTTCATCATATATTTCAGGTACATTTAAGTTGAATTTACTAAAATGTTTGGTTAAATAAATAAAGGCAAGATTTTCTCTTTTGTCAGGATTAAAGGCACCTATAGCATCTTTGGTTTTTGAAGATATTTTAAAATACTTTCTGTTTGAACCAGATTCGGGCAAAGGGATTATATCAGCAAAATTCTCTACTGACCATTTTTTAAAAATATTTAATAATTCAAATTTAATGTTTTCAGTATCAATCATTTTTCATCTAAAATTTTTTCCAAAAATACTGATAATACCAATAATTCAGTAATTAATTTTTTAATGATAAAAAATAATTAATACTTTTGTAAGATATTTTATAAGACCTTTAATTAAAAATAAATATATGGAAAATCAGGATGACAAAACCTTAATAGACGTAATGAAATCAGCCATACTGATGGAAAGAAGAGGAAAAGCCTTTTATAAAAAAGTAGCTGAGCAGACAGAAGATGAAGAAGTCAAAAAGATATTCAATATCATGGCAAAGGAAGAAGACATTCACATCCGTTTTTTATCTGAACAGTTTATTCACCTTGTTAATTACAAGGAGTTCAAGCTTTCAAATTTTAAAGAAAATTCCGGAGAAGGCTCTATAGCAGATATAATATTATCAAAGGATTTGAAGAAAAAAATTTCCGCATCAGGTTATGAAGCCGCTGCCATTTCAGCAGCTATAGATATGGAAAATAAAGCTATAGACATATATAGTGACAGAGCGAGAACAACTACCAATTCTGCAGAAAGAAGCCTTTTTGAGTGGCTTGCAAATTGGGAAAAAGGACATCTGAATATACTAAACGATCTTAATAATGAGCTGATGGAACATGTTTGGAATGATAATAAGTTCTGGCCATTTTAAAGAATAGGATAAGAAAAAACTTTATCAATCTTATACCATTTTTTAATAAGACTTAATAACTCTTCTCTTTTGTAAGGTTTGGAAAGATAGTCATTACAACCATTACTTAAAGCTATTTCCCTGTCATTAGACATTGCACAAGCAGTAAGAGCTAATATGGGCAGGTCTTTCCGAACTAATTTTATCTTTTGTGTCGTTTCAAAACCATCCATTCCCGGTAACCAAATATCCATCAGTACAAGATTAATATCTTTATTTTTATTACATAAATCAATTGCTTTAGCTCCACTATTTGCCCAAATATAGCTGAGTCCAGCAATTATTAAAAGTGTTTTTGCATAAAGATAATCATTATGGTGATCTTCAACAATCAGAATTGCCATAATTAAGTTTTATAATGTTTTTTATATACATATTATACGAAATATTGAGTTACAGTGTTACTCTTTTGTTAGTAAAATAATGAATTTTTTAAAACTTGTATTTTTTTTAACCAATAGATAAATCACAGGTACCGTATAGGTACTACATAGGTACCTTATAGGTATCATTAAACGCTTGTATTATACTGATTGTTAAATAAATAGATATTAGGTTAATAATCAGCTTTTTACAAATTGAAGATATAAACTTATTTCTGTACAAGATACTCTCTGTTTTTAATTATTTTTGCAAACTTTATATTAATTGTTAATGATAATCAGGGATTATAGAAATAGCTTTATTAATGAGAATATTTCATTAATAATAATTTCAATAAAGGATTTGATTAATAAGTATTTTCCTGAGCTAACTGATAAGGAAAACAGGGTTAATTCAAGCTTGAAGTTTCACGACAGCAAATTTATCAAGGAATATTTTAATGAAGAGGAAATCAGCAAAATTGAACAATTTAAATCCTTCAAAAGGCAGGTAGAATGGATTTCAGGGAGATTTGCAATAAAAACACTGATATTAAAAAGACATCCGGAGATTGATATAAAATCCTGTCATATAAATTCAAAAGAAGGGGGTTCTCCTTACTTAAGTGAATATCCTGACTGGCAGATTTCAATAACTCATTCAAGAGATTATGCAGCAGGAGCAATAAGCTATGATGGGAAGATAAGGGTTGGTATTGACCTGGAAAGAATCGGAGGAGAAAAAACCACAAGCTTCCTGAAATTGGTTTTTACACACAAAGAAATTGAATATCTGAAAGGGAAAGGAGCGGAAAAGATGTTTTTAAGCTGGTGTATAAAGGAAGCATATGTGAAACTTATTGAAAAAGGGTTTAATATGTGCATGAAAAAGATCGAGGTTTTTGATAATGATATATATATAGGTGATAGAAAGGCAGATGAAATAATCGTGCATAACGAGAAAATAGAGGAAAACTATATTTTAGCAGTCGTAAGCAATAAGCAATAAACAAATATTTATTTCTATCAACTACGAACTAATAACTCCCTACTCATTAAGCTGAGTCATCGTTCTTTCAATCCCTATAGATACAAAGCTTTTTATCATCTCAACTGCTTTGTTGATTTTAGGAATGAGAATTTCTTCTTCAGGTTTGGTCCAGCGACTGAGAACATAATCCACTTGGAAACCTTTCGCGAAATCATTGCCAATTCCGACCCGCAATCGAGGAAAAACAATAGTTTCGAGCTTTTCAATTATATCTATCAGGCCATTATGCCCGCCATCACTGCCTTTTGGATTTATTCTAAGGGTTCCTAATTGCAAGGCAATCTCATCGACAATAACAAGAATATTTTCAACAGGTACATCTTCCTTATTAAGCCAATATTTAACTGCTTTCCCGCTCAAATTCATAAAGGTAGATGGCTTGGCAATAATAAGGGAACGTCCTTTAAACTTAACCCTGCAAACGGAAGCATATCTATCGGGCGTAAATTTCCCATCAAGCTTATGCGCTATGGCATCAGCTATAATAAAGCCAATATTATGACGAGTATTTTCATACTCTTCACCAATATTTCCAAGACCAAAAATAAGGTATTTCAATTTAAAAAATTACTTACCCTTTCCTTCTTTTCCTTTAGCAGGTTTTTCAGCAGGTGCTTTTCCAGCTTCTGCTGCAGGTGCAGCTCCTTCAACAGGTGCAGCTCCTTCAACAGGTACAGCTCCTTCAACAGGTGTTTCTTCAATAACCGCCCTAGCTGTTCTGACACCAACAATAATTGCACTTGGCATCTCAGCAATCTGGAAATTATCAATCTTTACATCAGAAACTTTAATAGAATCACCTATATCAAGTTTTTGAATATCTAAAGTAATATTATCAGGTAAATTTTCAGATAAAGCTTTAATTTTTATTTTTCTGATTTTATTAAGAAGAACACCGCCTTTGAGGACTCCTTCAGGAGTTCCTGTAAGCATTACAGGTACCTGAAGAGTAACCTGCTTACCGGGTATTAATTCGATAAAATCAACATGAAGAACCCTATCTGTTACAGGGTGTAATTGTATTTCTTTGATTATTGAATCAAGCTCTTTGCCTTCCAGATTGATTTTTATAATATAAACCTCCGGGGTAGTGATAATTTTTTCTAATGGCATTTCATCAACAGTAAAATGATATTGTTGTGTTCCGCCATATAATACACAAGGAACTTTCCCATTATGTCTGAGAAAATTTGCATCTTTTTTCCCT
>CAZMDE010000269.1:0-3526 GCA_964564355.1 uncultured Bacteroidales bacterium
GTTCAATTACCTTGCCTGACATTCTCTTATTTCTTAGTATAAACAACGAAAATCTGTCAACTAAAATGATAACAATTATCGAAACAGCATAAAATACAAGAGTATATAGTGTAGGTTTCATAAACATAATGCTTAAAGCAAGAGCTGTGCCCATATCTGTGATAAAGGTAGAAGCCATAATCATTTTTCCGATATGAGTTTTATTTAATCCTGTTTCAACAAGTACAGAATACACTACAGCCAGAGAAGTTGTCGAAAGAGCTGTCCCTGCTATAAGACATGCATTTATCGTCCAATGCTCAATCCAATAAGTAAAAGCAAAAGTCGCAAGAAATGGTGCAAGAAATGAAAAGAAACCGATTAAAAAAGTGCTTTTAAATTTATCCCTCATCAAACCTGTGTCAATCTCAGTACCAGCAAGAAATGTAAGAATTATTCCTCCGAAATTTGCCAGGTATAACATCCAGCCCTGTGGTGCTAATCCAAGATTGCCTGCTATTGAACCTAATAATATTTCAATTATTGCTACTGATAATGCTAATCTTAATGAAATAAGACTGGCAACAAAAACTATTAAACCTACTGCTAAAGGGATAAAATTCTGGTTCATTTTATAAACTCCTTTCTTTAAAGATATTAAACAATAAAGTAGGAGTCATCAGCATCTTAGGCGGTTAATGGCGAACTCCATCGCCAAAATGCGAAATTACAAAAAATATTAATTCATTTCTCAAAAAGGGACATTTTTATTTAGAGCCTGAAATTAAACAATTACCAAAATGTGCATAAAATAAAATCACCCTTTGACTATTTGTTTTAATAAAAAAACATATATTTGCAATAGAAACTTTATTTTTCTAAATGGTAAGTTTATAAACAAATTTGCAGCAAAGAATATACAACACCGACTTATTCTATAAAACAGTAATAAAACAATGAACCCAATTTTTAATAAAATAATCATTCCTGTAATCTTACGACTCTACAAAAAAGACCGTCCCAACAAAAAAGCAAGTCAATATAATATTGCCAAAGAATTTATTAAGCTTAAAGTATCTGCGACACATTTACTCAAAAACGCTTTATTGCTTTCCATCGGAATAATTTCGGCTGGGTTCGGACTAAAAGGCTTTTTACTTCCAAACAATTTTATTGACGGAGGTGTAACAGGTATTTCTCTGCTGACTGCATCTACTACAAAAATTAATTTATCTATTCTCATAATTCTTATCAATATTCCATTCATTGCTCTTGGCTACACTCAAATCAGTAAGGCATTTGCAATTAAAAGCATTCTGGCAATCACCGGACTTGCAATTGCTATAGCCACAATAAATTATCCTGTAATTACTTCCGACAAATTATTAGTTGCAGTGTTTGGTGGTTTCTTCCTCGGTGCTGGTATCGGGCTTTCCATTCGCGGAGGCGGCGTACTTGACGGAACAGAAGTCCTTGCAATTTATTTAAGTAAAAAAATAGGTTTTACAATAGGCGACATCATTCTTGTTTTTAACATAATTATTTTTTCAATAGCAGCATATCTCCTTTCAATAGAAATAGCCTTGTATTCCATACTCATTTATCTTGCCGCTTCTAAAACTGTCGACTTTATTGTTGAAGGAGTTGAAGAATACACGGGTGTTACAATAATATCTTTCAAGTCAGAAGAAATCAGGCTAATGATTATTGATAAACTTGGTCGAGGAGTTACAATTTACAATGGTAAAAGGGGCTATGGCAAACAAGGAGAAAATCTAAAACACACAGACATTGTTTATACTGTCATCACAAGACTTGAAATTGCTAAATTGAAAACTGAAATTGACAAAATTGACACTAATGCTTTTATAATAATGAGTAGTATTAAAGATACTAAAGGCGGTATGATAAAGAAACGACCACTAATAGAATATAAAAACAAACACTAATAGCGGCTAGGATTTGATAGCACCGATATAAACAATATGACAGTACTTATTATTACAATTTTCGTTTTAGGTTATACTATAATTGCTGTTGAACATTCAATCAAAATAAATAAAGCAGCAATAGCTTTGGTAACAGGTGTTCTCTGCTGGACAGTTTATATTCTCTTTTCACCAGATAAGCACATTGTAACAGAAGAACTCACCCATCATCTGGGTGAGCTTTCAGGAATTTTATTTTTTCTGCTTGGTGCAATGACAATTGTTGAACTCATTGATGCACATGATGGATTTGACATTATTACTTCACGAATAACCCAGACAGACAAACGAAAGCTACTTTGGATAGTTTCCTTTATCACATTTTTCCTTTCCGCCGTTTTAGACAACCTTACAACAACAATTGTCATTATTTCGCTTCTTCGGAAACTTATCAGGGATGATAAAGACCGGTTGTTTTTTGCAGGTATTGTTGTAATTGCAGCCAATGCAGGCGGTGCATGGTCGCCAATTGGTGATGTTACTACAACTATGCTTTGGATTGGCGGACAAGTAACAACTGTTAACATCATCCTCAAACTAATCCTTCCAAGTTTAATTTGCCTAATTACACCTTTGCTTTTTCTTTCTTTTAAACTAAATGGCAAAGTTGAACGACCTGCCATTGCAAACAATACAAGTAATCAAACATCCTCGCAAAATCGTCAATCGCTTGTTTTCTTTTCGGGAGTGTTTATCCTGATTCTGGTTCCTGTTTTCAAAACAATTACTCATCTTCCGCCATTTATGGGAATTCTAATTGGTCTTGGCATACTCTGGATAATTACCGAAATTATTCACAGAAAAAAAGAAGTAGAAGAAAAAAATAATTTATCGGTAGTTCATGCTCTTCGAAAAATTGACACACCAAGCATTTTATTCTTTCTCGGCATTCTGGTAAGCATTGCAGCATTGCAATCAACAGGAATATTATCTGAACTTGCGCAGTGGATGACCGCAAAACTTCATAATGATAATACCATAGTAATTTCACTTGGTTTGCTTTCATCAATTATTGACAATGTTCCTTTAGTTGCTGCAGTTCAGGGTATGTTTGACTTAAATCATTATCCCCCCGACCATTACTTTTGGGAGTTTCTCGCCTATTGCACCGGAACAGGTGGCAGTGTTTTAATTATTGGCTCGGCAGCAGGTGTGGCAGCAATGGGTATGGAAAAAATCAGTTTCTTTTGGTATATGCGTAAAATCAGTTTATTGGCTTTGCTTGGATATTTTGCCGGTGCTATTACTTATATCTTACAATATCTGATTTTATGATTATCTAAAGCTGGCGCTCGTTTTCAACGAGTGCCTCTTCCTCTTTTCTCTGTGCAACTCTGTGTTTACTCAGTGTTTCTCTGTGTAACTTTTTTTTAGTCCGGATCTATTCAAAATACCCAAACTCTCCAACCAGTGTTAATTTCCGTCTAATCTGATAAATCAACCAATTGAGCCAAAACTATTGAGCTTTTGCTCTTTTTAAGAATTGAAAATTTATAATTATCAGCAGTTATTTTATCTTTAACATTAGGTATTTTGCCAAATTTAAGGATAAGATAACC
>CAZMDE010000269.1:3536-4247 GCA_964564355.1 uncultured Bacteroidales bacterium
TCATCCTTTTCTATAGGGTGCGGCAACAATTCATTAATGTCGTCAAGTGATGCAGAGGCAATAACATTGTATATCTTATCTCCGACTTTCTCAACGCATGGGATTTCATTATCATACTCATCCTGAATTTCTCCGACTAATTCCTCCATAATATCCTCCATAGTGATAATGCCTTCTGTTCCGCCATATTCATTCACAACCACAGCCATTTGCTGATGCTTCAATTGAAATTCATTTAGCAATTGTCCGATACGTTTTGTTTCGGGTACAACGTGAATAGTTCTCATAATACTACGAATGTTGACAGGCTCTTTCTTTCTGCTTGCAATCAAAATGTCTTTCAGATAAACCACTCCTTCAATATTATCTAAATTATCTTCATAACATGGTATGCGGGAATAGCTTTCATCAATAACTTTGCTAAGCATGGTCTCGTCAAAATCATTTAAATCCAAAGCAAAAACTTTAGTTCTTGAAACCATAATTTGTTTGGCAGTTTGTTCTGAAAAATCAAAAGCATTTTTAATAATTTTATATTCGGCTGAGTCAATTTTACCGCTTTCCTGCCCCTGCTGAACTAAATATTTTAATTCTTCGCTGCTATGCACATCTGCTCCCTGTACTGTAGAAATTCCTATGCTTTTTAGTATAAAATTAGCGATACCATTCAGAACCCATATAAATGGTCTAAAAAGAATGAAAAAGAATTGT
>CAZMDE010000270.1:0-4229 GCA_964564355.1 uncultured Bacteroidales bacterium
TATGTATATCATAATGCAAATTCATTGCCAATACAGTTATTATTTGGCATTATCCTAAAAATCAGGTTTTTATAAAAGCAAGGTTTTGGGAAAATGTCCGAATTATGGACAAGTTTCCATAAAATTGGAAAGAAATTAGTTCATTGGTTCAATAACTACAAACATACTTTTACTTAATGCGTATAAGGCAAAGCACGAATATAATAAAGAGTAAAAGCAAGTTAATTATGACAAACTTTCAGTTTATTACTTACCAGAATAGTTAGTAATCATAATTCTGGATTGAGTATAAATACCAGATGCAGACTGAACTTCAATTCTGTACAGATATGCTCCTGTAGGCAGGGATTTTCTATCAAATGCAAGCTTATAGGTTCCTACTGATTGACTTTCATTGACAAGTTCTATTACTTTTTGACCTGTTGTATTGTATATATTCAGATTTACTTTTGCAGTCTCCTTTAAAATATAAGTTATATTTGTATTACAAACAAACGGGTTAGGATAATTCTGCAGCAGCATATATTCTGTATTAAGGTCATTTGTAATATTTATTTTCGGCATTATCAGGTTTTCGTTAGATAACCTTTCTAAGTTAAAGTCTGTGAGAATGCTGTTTTCCATTATCCTAATATTTGTAACAGGTACCTGCAAAGTCATATATAATATTGGTTCATTTGCTTTTAATTTCAATGATTCGTTTATTGCTGACCATGCGACTGTTACTCCATCATTAGTTATATTATATACCAAACCTACAAGATTACTTCTTATTCCCAATATTTTTTGTTTAGAATCTTCAGTTTTAAATATTAAGCCTAAAGAGCCGAGTTCTAAATCATGGCTAACAGTAACAGGTACTTCAATAATCTGATTAATTACTGCATTAACCACTCCTTCATTCACCAGAAAAATATCTGCCATTTCCTTATTTCCCGGCAAATAAGATCCATTAACGTCTCCTGTACATATTGCATTTATATCCTGTTCAACATTAGCATTTGTGACTGTTAAAAGAGGTATCTCAAATAACCAATCATCAGCTACAAATTTCTTTAACAATTTTATATATCTCCTATTTACCATTAAAGCATCGGTAGGATTTATTTTTCCATCCTTATTGACATCGGCTGCCATTAATTTCAAAGGATCTGTAATATTAAATAAGCGAATATATTTTCTGTTTATTACCAAAGCATCTGATGGATTACTACCTCCCCATTTCTTAAAAGTTTTACAAACAAGTTTATAATTGCCTTTAAATTTGCTATGGAAGACATATTCACCCATTTCATTTGTAATTGAAGAATCAAGCTTTTTATTTTCTGAATTATAGAGATATACAATTGTGTTGTTCATAGGTGTATGTACATAATTAACATATTTCACATATCCCGAAATATCGTATCTGTCTCTTGTAATAGGAATAACAATAAGATGAACAATTTTAGCAATAATACTATCACAGGAATTGTATATTTTACATTTATATATTCCACTATCTCCGTAAGTAACAGGGATGAGGTTAAAAGTATTTTTAGTAGCTCCTTGAATTTTAATATCATCCTTAATCCATTGATATGTAAACGGACCTGTTCCTCCCGGAGAAAGAGTATAGGTAACACTGTCACCCAGGTAAATTAATTGTTTTGTATAAACAATATTTGAAGTTGGAGATAAATTGACAGTTAACATAAATTGCTGCAATTGACTGTTTCCACAGCTATTACTTACTTTGCATGAATAGTAATTCCAATCAGCAGGTTTAATAGAATTAATAGAATAAATAGAATTAGTAGCACCGGAAATATTATTTGAATTCTTTAACCATTGATAGGATAATGCATTAGTTGCATTAACAGAAAAAACAATACTTTTTCCTGCGCATTCAGACTGATTTTGAATAGTATTATTAATAACAGGCAAAGGAATAACCTTTAGATTAGCAGTGTTGCTTGTCGTTGTACCGCAAGAATTAGTTACTTTATAACTGTAATAAGCAGCATCAGCCTCAGTAACATAGTTAATTGTAAATGAATTCAGATTTGCATTATTAACAGGAGAACCGTTTTTATACCATTGATATATTAATGGGTCTGTTCCAAAAGCATCTGCATTAAAAATTTGAGTTGTTCCGACACATTTAATATCATCTACTAATTGATTTATTATTGAAGGAGCAATACATTTATCTGTTACAGTCAAAATTGCAATACCAGAAGTAGCAGGAGGCAAACAAGTACAACTAACAATGCATATGTAGCGTTTACAGATCAAACCTGTAACATCAGATATATAAAGCTTTGAATTATAAACACCCGAATAGATACCTCCATTTGATAAGTTAGCTCCATCTTCCTGCCATTGATAAGACAGATTAAAACCAGTTGCCGTAACACTAAATGAAACATTTTTACCTACCAATGCAGTAACATTTTTTGGATTTGAAGTAATTTTAGGGGAATCGTTAACAATAATATCAAATCTACAAGAAGTGCTGTTACCACTTGCATCTGAAACTGTCCATGTAACTGTTGAAATACCTACAGAAAATTTAACACCATTCAAAGACTTACTATTATTGATGTCATTAATAATGGTCATAACTTTACAATTGTCATCAATTAATAATGGGTCAAATTCTGTACCTGCAACAGTATACATATCTATACCCAAGCCTATTGTTGCACATTTTATCTGATTGTTAACACACATGACAGATGGTTTAATTTTGTCCTCAACTGTTAATATTGCATTATTAGTTGACACATTTCCATTGTTGTCTGTTACTGTTAAAGTAACTGTGTTATTTCCTACGTTGGCACATGTAAATTTATTTGGGAAAACACTCAATGATTTTATACCGCAGGCATCTGTTGAACCATTATCAATATCATTTGCTGAAATAGATACATTTCCTGTGCTATCAAGCTGAACAGTCTTATTCCTGCATTTTGCAATTGGAGCCAAATCATCCTGAACTTTTACAATTGCTATACATGATGACATATTTCCATTGTTATCAGTAACTGTAAGAGTAACAATATTATCTCCAACATCAGAACATGTAAATGTGTTTGGCAATACACTCAGTGATTTTATTCCGCAAACATCTGTACTGCCATCGTCTACCTGAGCTGCAGTGATAGAAGCATTACCAGTTGCATCTAGCTGGATTGTTATGTTTCGACACAGCGCCACCGGCGCTATGTCGTCTTCTACATACACAATCGGATTACAAATTGATATATTACCATTTATATCAGTTACAGATAATGTAACAGAGTTATTACCCACATTGTTACAGGTAAATGAATTTGGCAATACACTAATAGATAATATACCGCAAGCATCATATGAGCCATTATCTATCTGGGCTGCAGTGATAGATGCATTACCTGTTGGATCAAGCTGGATTGTTATGTTCTTACAATTTGCAACTGGTTTTACATTATCCTGAACAGTTACTGTTGATATACATGTGGATACATTGTTATTATTATCTGTTACTGTCAGTGTAACTATGTTTGCTCCTACATTGGCACATGTAAAGCTGTTAGGTGTTACTGTCATAGATTTTATACCACAAGCATCTGCACTGCCATTGTCTATCTGGGATGCTGTGATTGATGCATTACCAGCTGCATCTAATTGTACTGTTATGTTTTTGCATATTGCTATTGGTTTAACATTGTCCTGAACTGTTATTGTTGATGTGCAGGATGAAACATTGTTATTATTATCTGTAACTGTTAAAGCCACTGTATTTGCTCCTACATTGGCACAGGTGAATGTGTTTGGTGATACTGTCATTGTCTTTATTCCGCAGGCATCACTTGAACCATTGTCTACCTGGGCTGCGGTTATTGATACATTGCCTGTTGCATCTAATTGTACTGTTATGTCTTTGCATATTGCTGCTGGTTTTACATTGTCCTGAACTGTTACTGTTGATGTGCAGGTTGATATATTGTTATTATTATCTGTTACTGTTAAAGTCACTGTATTTGCTCCTACATTGGCACAGGTGAATGTGTTTGGTGATACTGTCATTGTCTTTATTCCGCAGGCATCACTTGAACCATTATCAACCTGGATTGCTGTGATGGAAGCATTACCTGTTGCATCTAATTGTACTGTTTTGTCTTTACATATTGCTGTTGGTTTTACATTATCCTGAACTGTTACTGTTGATGTGCAGGTTGATATATTGTTATTATTATCTGTTA
>CAZMDE010000271.1:0-4221 GCA_964564355.1 uncultured Bacteroidales bacterium
GTTATTAACATCGCATTGTTAATAACGGACTAATGTATAATAGCTAATGGTATTACCAGCTAATCTTTTTGAAATGCTTATCCAGTTATCAGACATACCAAATAATCCATGCAGTATAATTAATGGATTTCCCTGACCATATTTTCTGTAAAATAATTTCATTTGCTTAATTTCTATAAATGAATGATATATATTTATTTACACATATTGGTGTATAACTTTATGTTTATTTAACATATATGTTAGCTTATATTTTGTAATTTTGTATATTATTCATAATCATAATCTAATGAAAACCTTGTATCTTATTAGACATGGAAAATCATCGTGGAATAATAAAGACCTTCCTGATGAAAAACGTCCTTTACTTGTAAAAGGCGAAAATAATACAAAAATTATCTCTGATTATTTTCAGACAAATAATATAACAGTAGACCTTATTATAACAAGTCATGCTATCAGAGCATTTGAAACGGCAAAAATAATTGCTGCCGCCATTAAATACCCTGAAAATGATATTAAAACAGACAGACAGGTATATTTTGCTGATGGAGAAGGTTTATTCGACCCTCTTTATGATTTACCTGATAATATAAATTCCGTAATTCTTGTTGGACATAATCCTGCTATAACCAATTTTGCAAACCATTTTATTGAAAACAAGATTGATAATATGCCAACCTCCGGCGTTTTATGTATTTCTTTTAATATTGATAACTGGCAGGATATAATTAAAAAAAAGGGTAAAGAATTATTCAGACTAATTTAGAAACTTGAAATTTGAAACTAATTTATGATTTTTGCTTCAATTGATATAGGTTCAAATGCTGTTAGGTTACTGTTTGCAAATGCTTATGAGCATGGTGGTCAACCTGTTGTTGAGAAAGCTACCCTTGTTCGTATACCAGTCAGACTAGGACTGGACGTTTTTAAAAAGCAAAAAATATCTAAAGAAAGAATAAACCATTTGATTAAAACGATAAAAGCTTTCAAGCTTTTAATAGATGTTTATCAACCTGTAAATTATTGTGCTTATGCAACTTCAGCTATGAGGGAAGCTATTAATAAAGATGATGTATTAAAGAAGATAAAGCAGAAAACCGGAATAGAAGTTTTTACAATAGATGGTATTGAAGAAGCAAATATTATACAGGAAATGAATCAGGTATTAATTGAAGACAATTACAAATGCAAGATGTATATAGATGTTGGTGGTGGTAGTACAGACATATCTGTGCTGGTAAAAGATAAAATTATCTCATCAAGGTCTTTTAAAATCGGCACTATCAGAATTTTGGAAAATGCAACAAATGAATCAGAATGGAATAAAATGAAAAGCTGGCTGGATGAATTTAAAAAAGATTTTGGAAAGATATTCTGTATAGGCACTGGTGGAAACATCAACAAAATAGGTAAACAATATGCAGACCCCCTCAAAAATGTTCTTTCTATTGATAAACTAAAAGAAGCATTTACTTTTATCAATAAACATAGTCTCCAGGAAAGAATTGATAATTTAGGGATGCGTCCTGACAGAGCGGACGTAATTATTCCCGCAATGAAAATATATCTTACAATTATGGAACATGCTTCTATTAAATCAATTTATGTTCCAAGATTAGGTCTCGTTGATGGACTTATTTACAAAATGTACAAAGAACATAAAAATAGTCGTAAGTAACCTCAAACTACTTACTACTTAATAGTAACGACTTCCTCTGTTGTTAATAATTTCCTTTCATTTTATTGAAATTCATTTTGTGTTTAATATATCTTTGCCAAAACTTTTATAATTGATTTAACAATTGGATTTCTGAAAGCTGACCGCTGATAATTAAGATGAAAGAGGTATATACAGAAGAAAGCATTAGATCACTTGATACTACTGAGCATATCAGGATGCGACCCGGTATGTATATTGGCAAGCTTGGCGATGGTTCTTCTCATGATGACGGCATTTATGTGCTTATTAAGGAAACTGTTGATAATGCAGTAGATGAATTCATAATGGGTTATGGGAAGTCAATAGATATAACTATCAAAGAACACCAGATTACAATCCGTGATTACGGCAGAGGTATCCCTCTGGGAAAAGTTATTGATTGTGTATCAAAGATTAACACAGGTGCAAAGTTCGACTCAAAAGTCTTCAAGAAAACAGTTGGATTAAATGGCGTTGGGACTAAAGCTGTCAACGCATTGTCAGGTTATTTCAAAGTACAGGCAATAAGGGATGGCAAGACAAAAATTGCTGAATTTGAAAGCGGGAAGCTGCTGAAGGAAAACAATATCACTAATTGTGACCTGAAAAATGGAACCATAATTACTTTTACTCCTGATAACAAAGTATTCGGTAATTTTCATTTCCTTAATGAGCATATTGAAACTCTGCTTTGGAATTATGTTTATTTAAATACCGGATTAAAAATAAATTATAATGGCATAAGATTCTTTTCTGAAAATGGTTTGCTTGACCTGCTTAATGCTAATGTTGACAACCAACTTCTTTACCCTGTTATCCATATCAGCGATGGAGATTTAGAATTTGCTTTTTCTCATTGTTCTGACAAATACGGTGAAGAATATTATTCTTATGTAAATGGTCAGCACACAACCCAGGGAGGCACTCATCAGGCTGCTTTCAGGGAAGCTCTTGTCAAAACTATCAGAGAATTTTATAAAAAAGACTTTGACCCTTCTGACATAAGGTCATCAATTGTTGCAGCTATCAGCATCAAAGTTCAGGAGCCTGTTTTTGAATCTCAGACAAAGACAAAATTAGGCTCACAGTACATTGAGCCCGAAGGACAAACTGTCCGCAACTATGTTCTTGACATTATAAAGCACAATCTTGACAATTATCTTCATAAGAATCCTGATATTGCAGATATTATTCTAAAAAAAATTCAACTTTCAGAAAAGGAAAGGAAAGAAATTGCCGGTATTAAGAAGCTCTCGAGGGATAGTTTTAAGAAGGCAAGTCTTCATAATAAAAAACTGCGTGATTGCAGATACCACTACGACAACGGCAATTCTGATAATAAGGGACTTGATTCAACATTGTTTATAACAGAAGGCGACTCAGCGAGCGGCTCTATCACTAAGGCACGAGACGTAAATACACAGGCAGTCTTCAGTCTAAAAGGCAAGCCTCTCAACTGTTTCAATCTTACCAAGAAAATAGTTTATGAAAACGAGGAGTTCAATCTGTTGCAGTCAGCTCTAAATATAGAGGACGGACTTGAGAACCTTCGCTATAATAATGTAGTTGTTGCTACTGATGCTGATGTGGACGGCATGCATATACGTTTACTGCTGCTCACCTTCTTCCTACAGTTCTACCCCGACCTTGTTAAGGCAGGTCATATATATATTCTGCAAACTCCCCTTTTCAGAGTAAGGAATAAAAAGGAAACCAGGTATTGCTACTCCGAAGACGAAAGAAAAGAAGCTATCAAAGCTCTGGGAGGCGAAAAAGCTGAAATAACAAGATTTAAAGGACTTGGCGAAATATCACCAGATGAGTTCAAACATTTTATTGGAAAATCTATCAGGCTTGAGCCAGTGCTTATAAAAAAAGATTCTGCTTTAAAAAATATGCTCGAATTTTATATGGGCAAGAATACTCCCGACCGTCAGACATTCATAATAGACAATCTCCGCGTCGAACAGGATATAATAGAGCAATAAAAAATCTTTAAGTTTCTTATAACTTATGAAACCTAAGAGGTCTCTATGATCTATTAAGTTTAAAAAAATGTACATTCTCAGCCCTAAATTCCACCGGGGAAATTAGGTGTTTGAATAATCTTAGATAAATAATAAACGACAAGTGCTGAATTATTTTAGAAAAAAATATTATAAATAAATTACTTATTATGTAAATAAATGATAAAAGTTGTGTATATTTGCATTCAGATTATTGTAAAACAAATATATAAAAGCAACGTTTGGGATAGTAAATATTTTATATTCCACAAAAAACAGAAAGGAGGATTTATGATACGCTGTGAAATATGCAATAAAACAGTCTTAGATAACGAAAAGCTTACAATAGATTATATTACTATTGAAAACGCTACAAAAGATGGATTTGTTCCTACTTATTATTTAAAAAGAGATAAGGATGGAATAGAATATGGGCTTCCATTAGAAAGAAAATGGATAAATAAAGTAAAAACATGGGGAAAGAATAATATGGATTTATGCAGGGAATGCTAT